>CAMOUF010000143.1 GCA_946626395.1 uncultured Clostridia bacterium | reverse complement strand
GGAAATGCCTTCCAAGCCCGCCGAGGGTGTGTTCTCTTCCTCTGAAAAAGGTTTCCGCGGCCCCGTGTATGTGGAAGCCGCCTTTGACGCGGCCGGAAAGGTCACCTACATTTCCGTAGGCGATGAGCAGTTCGCCGAGGATATCGGCGTTGGCGTGGTGGAACCTGACTTCATGATCCAGTTCATTGGCAAGCAGATGCCCCTGGAAGTCAGCGATATCGACGTGATCGCCGGAGCCACCATTTCCTCCACCGCCGTGGTGAAGGCCCTGAACAACGCCTATGCCATCGCGGGCGGCGCGGAGATCGCGGTGCCTGAAACCCCGGCCATGCCCGAAAAACCCGCTGAGGGCGTATACAGCGCTTCCGAGCAGGGCTTCCGTGGCCCCGTATATGTAGAAGCCGCTTTTGACGGGGAAGCCAAGATCACCTACCTGTCCGTGGGCGACGATCAGTTCGCCGAGGATGTGGGCATGGGCGTGAAGGAACCTGAATTCATGGCCCAGTTTATTGGAAAGAAAGCGCCTGTGGACGTGGGCGATATCGATGTGATCACCGGCGCCACCATCTCCTCCACCGCCGTGGTGAACGCGCTGAACAAAGCCTACAACGCCAGCCAGGGCATCGTGGAAGAACCGGTGGAAATCGTGATGCCCGAAAAGCCCGCTGAGGGCGTGTTCAGCGCCTCCGAGCAGGGCTTCGCTGGCCCCGTGTATACGGAAGCCGCCTTCGACGCGGACGGCAAGATCACCTATATTTCCGTTGGAGACGACAAGTTCGCCGAAACCGAGAACTTCGGCGCCCGGGCCCTGGTGGCTGAAAACCTGGCTCCCTTCATTGGCGCGCAGATGCCCCTGGAGGTCGGCGATGTGGACGCCCTGACCGGCGCCACCTTCACCAAGACCGCTATCATTAACGCCCTGAACAAAGCCTACGCGGCCTCCAAGGGCGAAGCGGTGGAAGAGCCCGCGGCTCAAGGCACGACTGACCAGGAAAAGCCCGCCGCCACCTTTAAGGCTGACGCGGATGGGTTTGACGGCCCCGTGGCCGTGGAAGCCGCCTTTGACGGCGACAAGGTCACCTATCTGACCATCGGCGACAAGCGGTTCAACGAAACAGAAGCTCTGGGCGGCCAGGCCCTCAAGCCTGAGTTTGCAGCCCAGTTCATCAGCAAGACCGTGCCTCTCACCGCCGCCGATATCGACGGCATCACCGGCGCGACCTTCACTACCAATGCCGTGGTGGAAGCCCTGAACAAAGCCTATGCCAAGTATCAGGCCGCTGGGGAATCCGCTGCCGAACCCGCAGCGCAAGCTCCTGCGGATACCGTTTCCGCTTCCGCTCAGGGCTTTGGCGGCCCCGTGGCCGTAGAAGCCGTCTTTGACGCGGATGGCAAGATCACCTATATCAATATCGGCGACGATCAGTTTGCCGAGACCCCCGGCCTGGGCGCGCGGGCCCTGGAGGACGCCTTTAAGGCCCAGTTCATCGGCAAGCAGATGCCCCTGGCCCTGTCCGATATCGACGTCCTCACCGGCGCGACCGTGACTTCCACCGCCGTGGTGGACGCCCTGAACGCGGCTTACGCTTCCACCCAGGCCAAGGGAACCGCTCCTGCCGAAGCCGCTCCCGCCGCCGAACCGGAGCAGACCAAGACCGAAACGAGAAAAGACGGCGAATACGTCACCGTGGAAACCGTCAGCTTCTTTACCGCCATCCGGGTGAAGGTATCTTTCGTCAAGGGCATGGCGGCCGGATTGGCTATTGACGAAAAGCCCGTGGGCGCTGATGGGGAATATGCCTCCAGCCCCGTGGAAAACGAACTGAAAGCCCTGTTCATGGGCGCGGAGCTGCCCTTGGATGTGGATGCCCAGGAGACCCCCTACGCCGCCGCTGTGGCCAGCGCCATCAATCAGGCGTACGGCGCTCCGGTGGAAGTGAAAAAGGCCGAGAAGCAGGCAGCGCCCAGCGCTGAACCCGCCCCTGCCGAACCCACTCCTGCCGAGCCCGTTCCCGCTGAGCCCGCTTCTTCCGCCCAGAAGGTCATTCAGGTGACCGCTGATTTTGAGCAGGATCAGCTGATTTCCCTTTCCGTCAGCGAAAAAGCGGAGGGCAGCGACGCTTTCTCTCCCGTTAGTGAGGAAGCAGCCCTCAAGGAAAAATTCCTGGGCGCTACCCTGCCCCTGGATACCAAGCAGCCTTCCCTGCTGGAAGCCACCGTGGCCATCGCCATCAACAAGGCTTATTATGAAAACCAGCACGCTTCCGCCCAGGACGCTGATCCGGAGCCTGCCGCTCCTGCCGTCCCAGTCGAAGACGCAATGTATGAAGGCGAAGCCGTTTCCTTCTTTACCGCCATTCAGGCCAAGATCAAAGTAACGCCCCACAGGACCGTGGAGATCCTGGAGGTGTACGACAAGGCAGTCGGCGCGGAAGCATACGCGGCTAGCCAGCAGGACGAGGAAATGCAAAAGCTCTTCGTGGGCGAAAAGCTGCCCGTATCTGTGGACGCTCAGGAAACGCCTTATGCCGTCGGCGTGGCCCTGGCCATCAACCAGGCTTTTGAAAAGTGCCCTGAAGCCGAGGCTTCGGATATCCTGGACGGCCAGACCGGCAGCGGTGAAACGGTGAGCTTCTTCACCGTCTACACCGCCGCAGCCGGGTTCAAGGACGGCAGCCTGGTGGCCTGTGCCATCCATACCCGTCCCGTGGGCGGTGATGAGCAAAGCGAAGCGCTGCTGGAAAACGAAGCGCTCTATGAGGCCCTGGCCGGGCACGCCATGCCCCTCGTCGCCGCGGACCTCAAAATCGAAGGCGTGTCCGAATATGAAATGGACGCCATCGCCCTGGCCCTGAATCAGGCGTATCAAAATTCCCTCGCCGGACAGCAGTGACCGGTCGAAACTGAAAAGATTGGAGGCACGGACATTGCTTACAAAAACTTTTAAGCGGGGCATTCATCCCCTGCACAGCAGCCACGAGGGCAAAGGGCCCACCCGCGATTTGGAAACCCGGGAATATGTGTCCGATACCGTGGTCATTTCCATGGCCATGAATATCGGCGCGCCCGCCAAGCCCTGCGTGAAAAAGGGCGATCATGTGGATATCGGCCAGGTCATCGGCGAAGCCCAGGGCTTCATGAGCGTTCCCGTTCACGCCAGCGTCAGCGGCGAGGTCATCGCCGTGGACCAGGTGCCCTCCCTGGGGGCGGGCAACATGACCGCCGTGACCATAAAAAACGATTTCGCCGAAACCTGGGTGGAGCTGCATCCCCTGGGCCGGGTGGAAAACGTGGATCCCGCCAAGGTGATCCCCGCCATTCAGGCCGCGGGCATCACCGGCATGGGCGGCGCGTCCTTCCCCACCCATGTGAAGCTGACCTTTAAGCCCGGAGCCACCTGCGACACCATCGTGGTCAACGGCGCGGAATGCGAAACCCATTTGACCGCGGACTACCGGCTGATGCTGGAGCACAGCGTGCGCATCGTGGACGGCCTGCGGGCGGTCATGCGGGCGCTTAACGTGAAAAAAGGCATCATCGGCATCGAGGACAACAAGCCCGAAGCCATTGAAGCCATGCGCAAAGCGGCCCAGGGCCGAGAGGGCGTCAGCGTCCAGCCCCTGAAAACCAAGTATCCCCAGGGCGGTGAAAAACAGCTCATCGAAGCCATCACCGGCCGTCAAGTACCCTCCGGCGGGCTGCCCATTGACTGCCATGTGGTGGTGCTGAACGTGGGTACCTGCGCCGCCATCGCCGACGCCGTGATCGACGGCAAGCCCCTGATCAGCCGCATCTGCACGGTGACGGGCTGCGTACGTCAGCCCTCCAACCTGCTGGTGCGCATCGGCACCATCACCGAAGACATCATCGGCGCCTGCGGCGGCTATTCCGAAACCCCCGGCAAGGTGGTGTTCGGCGGCATGATGACGGGCATCTGCATCCCCAACGACCAGATGGCCATCATGAAATCCACCAACGGCGTCGTGGTGCTCAATGAAAAGCAGGCCAGGAGCAAGAATGAAAGCCCCTGCATCCACTGCGGCCGCTGCGTCCAGGCCTGCCCCATCGGCCTCAATCCCTATCAGATCAAGGTGGCCGCCGATAAGAGCGATTTTGAATCCGCCAAAAAGCTGCACGTGATGGACTGCATCCTCTGCGGCTCCTGCGCCTATCAATGTCCCTCCCGCCGGTGGCTGACGCCTTCCTTTAAATTCTGCAAGGATCATATCACGGCGGAAGCCAAGGCCAAGGCCGCCGCGGAAGCCGCGAAAGGAGGAGCGAACAAATGAGCCTGAGAATTTCCACCGCCCCCCACATGCATAACCCGCTGACCACCCAGCGGCTGATGCAGTTTGTGTTCATCGCCCTTTTGCCCACGGCGGCCTGGGGCGTGTACGCCTTTGGCTTTTCCGCCCTGCTGGTGCTGCTCCTTTCCATGGCCAGCGCGGTGGCCGCCGAATTCGTGTGGCAGAAAATCGCCAAGCAGCCCGTCCGGGTGGGCGATTTTTCCGCCCTGGTCACGGGCCTGATCCTGGGCCTGAACCTGCCCGCCACCGCCCCCTGGTGGATGGTGATCATCGGCAGCGCCTTTGCCATCATCATCGTCAAGCAGCTCTTTGGCGGGCTGGGCGATAATTTCCTGAATCCCGCCCTGGCGGCCCGGGCCGTGCTGCTGGCTTCCTGGCCCGTGCACATGACGGCCTCCGCCTGCGTGAACCCCACCTTCTTCCAGGCGGGCGTGGACGCGGTAAGCACCGCCACCCCCCTGGGCGCGCCCGGAACTTTCACCCTGACTCAATTGTTCCTGGGCCAGTGCCCCGGCGCCATTGGGGAAGTGAGCAAGGCCGCTATCCTGCTGGGCTTTTTGTTCCTGCTGCTGACCGGCGTTATTTCCTGGCGCATCCCGGTGATCACTGTTTGCAGCGTGTATGTGTGCACCATGCTCATCGGCGGCGCTGACTGGCAGGGCGCGCTGGCGGCTGTGCTCAGCGGCGGCGTGCTGTTCGGCTCCGTGTTCATGGCCACTGACTATGTCACTTCTCCCATTACGCCCTGGGGCCAGGTGATCTATGCCGTATTGATCGGCCTGATCATTACCCTGATCCGTCTCTTCGGCAGTTATCCCGAAGGCGTCACCTACGGCATCCTGCTGATGAACATTGCCACCCCGCTGATCGACCGGCTGCCCCGGACCATCTACGGCGTGAAGAAGGAGGCCAAGAAGGCATGAGCGAAAACAATGAAAAAAAGAGCCTGGGCAAGGTATTCTTTAACGGCATCATCCCGGAGAACCCCACCTTCCGCCTGGTGCTGGGCACCTGCCCCACCCTGGCCGTGACCACCAGCGCCCTGAACGGCCTGGGCATGGGCGCGGCGGCCACCTTCGTGCTGGTGTGCTCCAATATCGCCATTTCCCTGCTGCGCAAATTCATTCCCGATCAGGTGCGCATTCCCGCCTTCATCGTGGTGATCTGCACCTTCGTGACCATGGTGCAGCTGCTGATGAAAGCATTCCTGCCCTCCCTGGATGAATCCCTGGGCATCTTCATTCCCCTGATCGTGGTCAACTGCATCATCCTGGCCCGGGCAGAAGCCTTCGCCAGCAAGAACGGCCCCGTAGCCTCCGCCTTTGACGGGCTGGGCATGGGCCTGGGCTTCACCCTGGCGCTGACCCTGATGGGCTCCATCCGCGAACTGATCGGCAACGGCAGCGTGTTCGGCTGGAATCTGCTGGGCGCTTCCTACGAGCCCATGCTGCTGATCGTGCTGGCCTCCGGCGGCTTCCTTACCTTCGGCCTGCTGATGGGCCTGGTGAACCTGATCGTGAAAAAATTCGAGCGCAAGCGCGCTGAAAAGGAGGCGCAGGCTGCATGAGCATTACGGAAATTTTGCTGTTTATGGTCAGCTGCATCCTGACCCATAACTTCATCTTCAACCGCTTCCTGGGCTGCTGCCCCTTCCTGGGCGTATCCAGCAAGGTGGAAACCAGCGTCAGCATGGGCCTGGCCGTGACCTTCGTTATGACCATCGCTTCCCTGTTCTGCTGGCTGATTTACAACCTGCTTCTGATTCCCCTGAACCTGACCTATATGAACACCATTTCCTTCATTCTGGTCATTGCGGCCCTGGTGCAATTCGTGGAAATGTTCCTGAAAAAGAGCAGCCCCACCCTGTACAGCGCCCTGGGTATTTACCTGCCCCTGATCACCACCAACTGCGCTGTGCTGGGCGTGGCCACCCTGAACATGAACAACAACTACGGCCTGCTCCAGTCCGTGCTCAACGGCACCTTCTCCGCCCTGGGTTTCCTGCTGGCCATCGTGCTGATGGCGGGCGTCCGGGAGCGGCTGGGAAGCAGCAATATCCCCGCCTGCATGAAGGGCTTCCCCATCACCCTGGTGTCCGCCGGGCTGATGGCCGTGGCCTTCATGGGCTTCAACGGCTTGGTATAAGGAGGAAGCGGATATGTCGATTTTATATGCCGGTATCCTGCTGGGCGCGCTGGGCGTGATTTTCGGCGGCGTGCTGTCCTTTGCCAGCAAGAAATTCCACGTGGACGTGGACGAACGCGTGACCCAGGTGCGCGAATGCTTGGGCGGAGCCAACTGTGGCGCCTGCGGCTATCCCGGCTGTGATGGCTTCGCCGCCGCCGTGGTGAAAGGTGAAGCGCCGGTGAACGGCTGCGCCCCCGCGGGCGACAAAGGCGCGAAGGCCATTGCCAAGATCATGGGCGTGGAAGCGGGCACTTCTGAAAAGATGGTCGCCCGGGTGCTGTGCCAGGGCGAAAACGGTATCGCCAAGGAACGGTATCAGTACGACGGCTATCAGAGCTGCGCCACCGCAGCCGGACTGGCGGGCGGGCCCCAGGACTGCCGCCTTTCCTGCCCGGGGCCGGGCGGCGGCCTGGAGAAAGGGGGCCTCCGCG
>CAMOUF010000142.1 GCA_946626395.1 uncultured Clostridia bacterium | reverse complement strand
CGCGGTGTCGATGATGTTGTAGGCGGTGCCGTCGGGACCTTCAAACTGGGTGTCAATAGCGTCCCGGGTGGTGCCGGGAATGTCGGATACCATGGTGCGTTCCTGGCCCAGCAGCCGGTTGGTCAGGCTGGATTTGCCCACGTTGGGGCGGCCCACCACCGCCAATTGGATCACATGCTTTTCTTCTTCTGTTTCGGCTTCCGTCTGGGGTGGCAGGTGCTTTACGATCTCATCCAGCAGATCGCCCAGGCCCAGCATATTGGTGCTGGAAATGCCTACGGGATCGCCCAGACCCAGGGCATAAAACTCATACTGCACGTCAGTCAGCCCGGCATGATCCATTTTGTTGATCACCAGGATCACGGGTTTATGGGTCTTGCGCAGCATGGTGGCCACTTCTTCATCGTCGGGGGTCATGCCCGCCCGGGCGTCCGTGAAAAAGCAGATCACGTCCGCCATGTCCATGGCGATTTCCGCCTGGCGGCGCATCTGGGACAGCAGCACGTCTTCGCTGCGGGGATCAATGCCGCCGGTGTCGATCAGGGTGAATTTCCGGCCCGTCCATTCCACGTCGGCGTAGATACGGTCCCGGGTGACGCCGGGCACGTCCTCCACGATAGCGATTCGATGGCCGGATATTTTGTTAAAGAACGTGGACTTTCCCACGTTGGGGCGGCCCACGATAGCAACCAAGGGTTTGGCGGAAGGCATTTCACACCAACCTCCTCTCTGTAAAACAAATCCTCAGGTATTTCCCAGCAGGGCGCGGAACAGATCTCCGCCGGTATTGGGCACAATGGTCACCTTGGGCTTGAGAGCGGACTGCACTTCGGTCAGCGGCACGTCGTCCAGAAACAGGTCGCCCTCCTGGCGCAGGGTGTTGCCGCACAAGAGAATCTCGTCCTCGTCTGCGTCCTTTAATTGGCGGATCAGGTCGCCGCCGGTGATCAGGCCCGTTACGGTAACGGTTTCCCCAAAGAAGGTATTGCGGATAGGCTGCACCGTTGCTTCCACCCCTTCCGGCCCATAGGTATCCACCCACCGCCGCATCACCGGCGCGATGGACGTGCCGCAGGGAATGCGCACCCGGCGGGGGACAGGGGAGAACGTATTGCTTTGGGCAGCGGCGGCCAGCCCGTTTTCAAATTTTCGCAGCAGCCCCACGCCGTTTTCCAATTGGGGATAGCCCTCGTATTCTTCCTCTGGGGGCAAATCTTCTCCCGCAATCAGCACCATTTCATCCGAGGGGAACCCGAACCGGGTGCCGATGTTTTTAAGCAGTCTGTCTTGAAATTCATGGGCGATCCCCATCACCGCCCGGGCCTTTTCCCGGTCAAAGGGGACAACGGGCGCGAGCCCTTCCCGATACTTGGTCAGCCCCACCGGCACCAGCGCGGCGCTTTGGGCGGCGGGATACATGGCGGATAAATCGGAAAGGGTTTTTCGCAGGGCGTCGCCGTCGTTATAGCCGGGGCACAATACGATCTGGCAGTGAAAATGCAGCCCGGCGTCCGCCAGGGCGCGGAGCCGGTCCATGATAAACCGGGCGTTTGGGTTTTTCATCATTTTGACCCGCAGCTCCGGATCAGTGGTGTGGATGGAAATATACAGCGGGCTGGCCTTGCGGCGCAAAATGCGCTGGAATTCCTGTTCGTCCACGTTGGTCAGGGTAATATAATTCCCCATCATCAGGGAAAGCCGCCAGTCGTCGTCCTTTACATACAGGGTCTTCCGCATGCCGGGCGGCATCTGGTCGATAAAGCAGAACACGCATTTGTTCTTGCAGGGATAGGGACGGCAGGCCAGCGTGTCCGCCAGCTTCAGCCCCAGACCCGCTTCCCGGGCCTTGATAATGCGCACGTTTTCTTCCCTGCCGTCGGCCCGGCGCACCAGGATATCCAGCCGGGTATGGTTGGTCAGCGCCTGATAGTCGATTTCATCCAGGACGGGTTCCCCATTGATGGCGATGATGCTGTCGCCTGCCCGAAGCCCCCGGCGGTAACCTACTCCATGGGGCTGTGCTTCTTCGATCAAATGCGCCATGGTTCCCCTCCTTTCCCACAGATTTATTATCCTTCAAATAAAGAAAAAAGTCAAGCAAATGCTGATCAGACAGAAAAAGAGAAAGCCCCAGTCGGGTCTGGGGCTTCATGGAGAAACAGGAAGGCGGGCTTTACGCATCCGCCCGGATGCCGGTTCGGTCCTTCATCCAGCGGCCGGAGAAAACAAACCAGGCTGTCAGCCCGATCCCGGCCACCGTGGCGGCAGGGCCAGCCAGACCCACGCCCATCAGGCCCCAGCCCAGCACAGAGCCAAACAGAACGGCTACAGGAATGCGCAGGAGCAGGGAAGAGGTGGTGGCGCTGATCAGGGTAAAGCGGGTATGGCCCGCGCCCATGATCAGGCCGTTAAAGCAGAACTGGATGGGCACCAGCAGATAGTCAAAGCTGAAGGTGCGCATGTATTCTACGCCATGCTGGATCAATTCCGCTTCCGGGGAGAAAATGGCGATGATGGAAGCGGGCCACAGCTGCACCGCTGCGAACACCGCCGCAGAAATGGTCATGGCAATGCCGATGCCCACCCACAGGCTTTTCTTGGCCCGGTCATGCAGGCCCGCGCCGATGTTCTGGGCGGCAAAAGCGCTGACCGAGGAGGACATGGCTACGGCGGGCAGGATGGCGAAGGAATTGAACTTGCCCACCACGCCCACGGCGGCGGAGGCGGTGTAGCCGCCAATCTCGTTGACCAGGCCGGTCATGACCAGGAAGGAAATGTTGACCACGATGCTCTGGACGGAAGAGGGAATGCCCAGCTTGATCATCAGGCTCATTTTTTCTTTTTGGATGCGGAAGGAGCGCAGCTTGAAATCGAAGATGAATTTGTTCTTGGCCAGGTACAGCCCCGCCAAAATCAGGCTGATGGCCTGGGCGATCACTGTGGCCCAGGCAGCGCCCGCTGCGCCCATGCCCAAGCCCTTGACCAGCCACAAATCCAGCACCACATTGACCAGACAGGCGATGCCCACAAAGATCAGCGGCCGAACGGAATCCCCCAGGCCGCGCTGGATGGAGGACACGGCGTTGTAGCCAAAGATGAACAGGGTGCCGCTCAGACAAATCATCAGATAGGTCCTGGCGTGCTCAAAGGCTTCGGGCGGCGTTTTCAAAAGATGCAGCATCGGCCCGGAAAAAATCATCATCAGCGCCATGAGAACCAGGCCCACAATCGCCATCAGGGTGAACATGGTGCCCACGGTTTCAGAAGCATCCTTCTGCTTGCGCGCGCCCACATATTGGCCCACCATCACCGTGCCGGACACCGTCAGGCCGCTGACCATCATGGCCACCAGGTTGGTGATTTGGCTGCCGATATTCACGCCGGACAGGATCTGGGCGCTGATCACGGGATCAGGATTGGAAAAGTTTCCTACCACATACATATCCACAGCGCCATACAGGGCTTGCAGGATATTGGACAGCAGAAAGGGAAGAGAAAAGGCGATCATGCCCCGCGCGATGGGGCCCTGGGTAAAATCCCGCTGATTTTTGCTCATGGTGAATCCTCGTTTCAGTATGAAGTGTACCCCTTCATCATATATCACTCATTTTGAAAATGCAACCCATGATTCGGTCTTATCTTTTCCGAATGCTTCATGATGCGGCCAGGTTATTGACAGAAAGCCGGATTCCTTTTAAAATGTTAAAAGAGAAAGCGTGGCTTGCCTGATTTTTGCCAAAGGAGACATGCGTATGTTTTTTTATGAATTGCATTTGCACACCGCTGAAACCAGCCGCTGCGGCAGGTCCCCGGCCCGGGAGATGGTTCGGGTGTACGCAGAAAAAGGGTTTTCCGGCATCGTGATCACCGATCACTTTATCAATGGGAATTCCTATGCCAGCATTCCGGAAACCTGGGATGAAAAAATGGACGCTTATCTGCGAGGCTATGATGCCGCCAAAGAGGCGGGGGACGAGCTGGGCATCGAAGTGTACTTCGGGGTGGAATATACCCATATGGGCGGCAACGGAGAGGATTATCTGCTGCTGGGCTTGCAGCCGGAACATCTGTATCATGAACTCAGGGACTGCGATAAATGGAGCATTGAATACCTGTGTGATGCGGTGCACGCCCTGGGGGGCATCGTGATCCGGGCCCATCCCTACCGGGTGGCGGGGTATATCGCTCATGCGGGCATTCAGCGTCCTGGCCTGAACGTGGACGCCATCGAGGTGTTCAACCGTGGCAACGCCACGGACACCTATAATGTGCAGGCCCAGGAAATGGCGCTGCGGGAGGGCAAGCCCTGGACCGCTGGGTCCGACGCCCATGAAGTGGCTGCCGCCGCCGGCGCGTTCGTGGGCTTTATGGAAAAGCCTAAGGATTACGCGGAGCTTTGTTCCTTTATCAAAGAAGGAAGGGCCTATGTGATCTATCATCCGAAAATGATTCCCTGATCCTTCCGGAAAAAAAGTACAACGCAAAAACCACCTGACATACGCCAGGTGGTTTATTGCGGTGCGATCTCCATTAAGCTTCTTCAGTGACAGGAGCGGCGGGAGCCACAAAAGCCTGCATTGCGCCGTTTTTGCGCATGGTGCGCAGGCAACGGGTGCACACGTTCAGCTTCATGGGACGGCCTTCCACGATCACGCGCAGGGGCTGCACATTGGGGGCCCAAGTGCGGCTGCTCTTGCGGTTGGAGTGGCTTACGTTATGGCCCGTCATCAAGCCCTTTTCGCACACTTCACAAAATTTTCCCATTGCAATTACCTCCCCGGGGAATTGGTCATATGATGCACACGGCCTGCGCCGCGGATCATCTGCTCATGACAGCTTGATTATTGTAGCATATCTTGAGGTAAAATGCAAGCATTTTTTCAAAAATACTACATTTTGATGTCATAAAAAACGGCTGCCCCGTTTTCAGGAGACAGCCGTTCGCGCATCGTTTACTCGTCTTCCTCCGGCGTTTCGGGGAAGAGGGGCTGATGGCAGTTGGGGCAGAGGTAATCTTCGTCGAAATCGAAGGAATCCACCTCGAAGGTCATTTCTTCGCCGCAGTGGGGGCAGGTGTATTCCACCAGGTTGTCGTCTTCGTCCTCGTCGTCCCCGTCTTCGTCGAAGTCTTCTTCGCCGTCATAGTCCTCGTCGTCCAGCACGGCGTCTTCCAGATCGCTCAGGTCGTTGTCGATGGCTTCCATGTAGGCGTTCAGGTCGTCCTGATCTTCCTTCACGGTTTCCACTTCCTTGGCCAGGTCGGACAGCACTTCCAGGATCTTTTCGATCAGCTTGCCTTCGTTCTTTTCCGTATCCAGCTTCAGGCCCTCAGCCAGGCCCTTCAGATAGGAAACCCGATCAGTGAGATTGCTCATAGCAGCCTCCTTGGATATTCTTAATGGGATTAGGCGCGGGAGAGATATTCGCCCGTGCGGGTGTCGATCTTGATCACGTCGCCGATGTTGATGAACAGGGGCACCTGGATTTCATAGCCGGTCTCGGTGGTGGCGGGCTTGAAATTGTTG
>CAMOUF010000141.1 GCA_946626395.1 uncultured Clostridia bacterium | reverse complement strand
TTGAGAACAAGCCTGTTAGCAGTTATAAAACTTAAGTCTATCTGCTAAAGGGATGGAAAAAATCATTTATCCGCAATGCGGGGCGCGATGTCGCTGAGCTCCAGGCCCTTGTTCTTTTCTCCGGCCAAGCGGATGCTCCAGTCGTTTTCAAAGAACAGCACGGGGTTATCGTTCACGTCGAAGCCCCGGGCGGAGGTGGAGGTCAGTTGCAGCTGGTCGGCGGGCACGGGGCTTTCCCGGACCCAGCGCACGACCCGGTAGCCCAGCCGGTCCATCACCAGGTCCACGCCGTATTCGCTCTTTAGGCGGTAGGTGAGCACGTCGAACTGCAATTCGCCCACCACGCCCACGATGAATTCCTCCAGGCCGGTTTCATTGCGCTGGAAGGTCTGGATCGCGCCTTCCTCGGACAGCTGGTTGATGCCCTTGACGAACTGCTTGCGCTTCATGGAATCCAGGGGCCGCACCCGGGCAAAGCGCTCCGGGGCGAACACGGGGATTTTCTCAAACCGGATTTTGCGTCCCACGGCCAGGGTGTCGCCCAGGCGATACACGCCGGGGTCGAACAGGCCGATGATGTCGCCGGGATAGGCTTCTTCCACGCCCTCCCGCTCGTCGGCCATGAACTGCTGAGGCTGCTTCACCTGCATTTCCTTGTTGGTGCCGGAATGCCACACGGTCATGCCCTTGTGGAACACGCCGGAAACCACCCGCAGGAAGGCCAGCCGGTCCCGGTGGGCGGGGTTCATGTTGGCCTGGATCTTAAAGATGAAACCGGAGAAGTTTTCTTCCTCGGGCTCGATCATGCCCTGGTCGCTTTCCCGGGGCAGGGGCCGCTCGGTGTAGCGCAGGAAGCGGTAGAGGAAGGGCTCCACGCCAAAGTTGGTGACGGCGGAGCCAAAGAACATGGGGGTCAGCTCGCCCCGGCGCACGGCGCTTAAATCAAAGGCGTCTCCCGCTTCGTCCAGGAGCTCGATTTCGTCCCGCAGCCGGTCCCGGTAATGCCGGTCCAGGGCGGTTTCAAAGGCGGGATCGTCCACGGAAATCACGGTCTTGCCCGCCTTGGTCTTGCCGTGGTCGCCCCCAAAGTACAATTCTACGGTTTTTTCGTCCCGGTGGTATACGCCCTGGAAATCCCCGTCCACGCCGATGGGCCAGTTGATGGGGCAGGCTCTTACGCCCAGCACCTGCTCGATTTCCTCCATCAGGGCGAAGGGGTCCTTGGCGGCCCGGTCCATTTTGTTCACGAAGGTGAAGATGGGAATGCCCCGCATGCGGCATACCTTGAACAGCTTCACCGTCTGCTCCTCCACGCCCTTGGCCGCGTCAATGAGCATCACGGCGCTGTCCGCCGCCACCAGCACCCGGTAAGTGTCCTCGGAAAAGTCCTGGTGGCCCGGGGTGTCCAGAATGTTGATGTGGAAGCCGTCGAACTCAAACTGCATGGCGCTGGACGTGACGGAAATGCCGCGCTGCTTTTCGATCTCCATCCAGTCGCTGGTGGCGTGGCGCTCGGCCCGGCGGGCCTTCACGCTGCCTGCCTGGCGGATGGCCCCGCCGTACAGAAGCAATTTTTCGGTCAGGGTGGTTTTGCCCGCGTCGGGATGGCTGATGATGGCGAAGGTGCGCCTGCAGGCTACCTCCTGTTTTAAATCAGACATAGGATGGACCCTCCTTTAAAATATATGTCAAAGCCCGGCGGGCGGAATCAGCGGGGAAGCATGGCCTGTCCTCCTTCAAGCAAAAGTCAAACAATTTATTATACAACAGAAATACCGGGGATTGTCAATTCTTTTGAAAATTTTGTGCTTATCCCAATTCTGAAAAACGCTGAATACATCCGCGATCCGATGGGGTGTCCCCGACTTGGGCGGCAAAAACGGATCAATCCGTTGAACAATAAGGGATTGCGTCACTTTTTTATCAGAAATATCCGGCAGCCGGGCGGGAGACAAGAAAAACGAAATGACAAAACCCGGCGGCTGTGGTACAATAGAGATCAATAAAAGACAAAAAGGGCGGTAAAGCGCGAAAAAGACGCGCCGCTTTTATTCCTGAGGGGAGGCCTTGAGAATGTATTTTGCGGATCGTATGTCCATGGTGAACATAAAGCGGCCTGGGGAAAAGGGGATACGGGCATGACGGCGATCCTGGCGTTTTTCGGCGCGTTCAATCCGCCCACCCTGGCCCATCTGGAATTGGCCCGCTTCGCCATGGAGCAGACCGGGCGGGAAAAGGTGCTGTTCGTTCCCTCCAAATCCGCCTATATCCGGGAGGAGCAGGGCAAGGATTACGCTTACAGCGATCAGCAGCGCCTGGCCATGCTCCGGGCCGCGGCGGAAAAGCGGCCCTGGATGGCGGTCACGGATTGGGAAATGCGCCAGCCCCGCCAGCCCCGCACCTACGATACCCTGTGCCATTTGCGGGATATGGGATATGCCCCCTCCCTGCTGCTGGGCTCTGATAAGCTGCCGGAGCTGGAAACGGTATGGACGAATGTGGACAGGATTTGTAAAGAATTTGGCATGGTGTGCCTGGCCCGGGGCGGGGATCCCTGCGGCCAGATGCTGCGACAGGACGCTTACCTGCGTTCCCTGTCCCCGTATATCCAGCTGCTGGAAACGCCGCCGGATTTCCGCGCCCTGTCCTCCACCGCCGTCCGCCGGGCCGTGGCCCAGTATCGGTCTCTGGAGCGGGAGATCAAAGCCATGGTGCCGGAGGAAGTGTTTGGATTATTGTGATGGAGCAGGCGTATTAAGTTACCAAGTGAGGAGTGAGGAGTGAGGAGTGAGGAGTTGAAAATTGTTTATGCGCGAAGCGCAAACTATTAACTCCTCACTCCTCACTCCTAACTGATCAGATATACCTTCATTGCAAAGCGCCCCCATGAATAAATAGGAGGTGACCCCGTTTCATGACCGAATACAGATTTGCCCTTCCCCAGGAGGAAGCGGACGTACTGGACCTGATCAACTGCGTGTTCAGCATGGCGGCCCGGCCCCACGATTTTACCCGGCTGATTCCCAAGGTATACGCGCATCCCGGCTTTTCCGCCCTGCACGCGGTGGCGGCGGAGAACGGACGGCTTCAGGGCACGGTGGCCATGCTGCCTGTGTCCATGGGCGGCTTGCGGGGCGGCTACATCGGCTCCGTGTCCGTTCACGCCCGGTATCGGGGACAGGGCCATATGAAGGCTTTGATGGCCATGCAAATCGAGGAAGCGAAAAAACGGGGCTATGATTTTCTGGCCCTGGGCGGGCAGCGGCAGCGCTATCAGCATTACGGGTTTGAAAACTGCGGCACGGTGCTGGCCTTTTCTTTTACCCAGGCCAGCGCCCGCCATGCCCTGCCCCGGGAAACGTCCCTGACGCTGCGGGAAGCGGACGAACAATACCTGGATGACATGGCGGCGCTGCATGCCCAATTGCCCTTTGCCTGCGGCCGGGCAAAGGATCGGTTCCTGGACACCCTGCGCACCTACCACGGCGTGCCCTATGTGATACTTCGTCAAGGGGGTTTCGCCGGGTACCTGGTGCTGATGGACGGCACGGTGACGGAAATGGCGCTGAGGGAAGAAAACGATTTGCCCCAGGCGCTGGCCGCGCTGATGGGGCGGGAAAAGAAATGCCGGGTGCTCTGCCCCGGCGGCTGGAAGCAGCGGGCACTGGCCCTGGCCCATTTGGCGGAGGGCTGCGAAATCCAGGAAGGCGGCATGATGAAGGTGCTGCGCTGGGACCGGGTGCTGTCCGCCGCGTTCCAAATGAAGCAGACCGCCCTGCCGGATGGCAAAAGGGTGATTGGGATCGAAGGGGCAGGCGCCTTTTCCCTGCAAGCGAAAAATGGGCGGATGACCGTTTCATCCACCCAGGACGCGCCGGATCGTATCCTGGAGGAAAAGCAGGCCGTAGCCCTGTTCTTTTCGCCCCTCCCGGCGCTGCTGACCGAGGACCCTCTGCTTCGCGCCTGGCTGCCCCTGTGCCTGGACATTCCCATTCCCGATCAGTTTTAATTATAGTTCTGAGTTCCAAGTTCCAAGCGCTGCGTCATACCGGGATAGAAAGATATACGATTGTCCGGGGCGGATCATATCCACGCCGGACAATCGTTCTTTTTCCCCAATAGCATATGGACGCTTGAATTTGCAAACCCGCTTAGAACTTGGAACTTGAAACTTAGAACTTATCATCAATGCTCACAGCTCGGATTCCGTGAAGGCGGCCTGGGCCAGGGAGATTTCCAGGTTGCCGTTGCGCAGCCGCAGCTGATCCAGAAATTCCTTTTCCCGGGCGGGGTCCCGCAGGGAGAGGGAATAGGTCAGGCGGAAGAGCGCGCCCATGTTGGTGGTTTTCACCTGGTTTAAATGCCAATCCTTGCAGTAGCTGTTCAGGGTGGGGGAGAAGATGCCGGTGTAATCCAGGTCCTCCGGCACGGTGATCCGCAGCACCCGCTGCCCGCCCCGGACGGCGGGATCAAAGAGGCCGGACACCAGGAAGATCAGGCACAGCACCACCGTAAACAGCGCCGCGTAGCCCAGATAGCCCATGCCGCAGGCCAGGCCCGCCACCATGCTCAAAAAGATCAGGGCCATTTCCTTGGCCGTGCCCTGGGCGGAGCGGAAACGCACCAGGCTGAAGGTGCCCGCCGTGGCCACGCCCAGGCCCACGTTGCCGTTCACCAGCATGATCACCACGCAGGTCAGGGCGGGCAGGGTCAGCAGGGTGGTGAGAAAGCTGTGGGTCTGCTGAGCCTTGCGGCTGGCGGTAAAGGCGATGCACGCGCCGATCAAAAGCGCCGCGCCTACGCAGAGCAGAAATTTATCTACAGACACCACGTTCACCGACGCGGTATCGAACACGCCTTGAAACAGTTTTTCAAGCATACATCCGTCCTCCTTCGTTTTGCCCCTCAGCCACCCATTGCTGATAGGCAACGCCATACTTGGAAAAAGAAGTCTGATAAATCTTATGTTCGCTCAGGAAACGGGTCATCCACATGGGGATGCCGCCGGGGGTTTTCAGTTCCAGGATCATCTGATCCGGCGGGATAATGAACCGGCCCCCCGCCGGGGCGCGCAGATCCATATCCTCCATGCGCCAGAGCAGGTTTTCGTCCACGGTGAGCCGGAAATCCACGCCGTCCACCGGGCAGAAGGCTTCCCGTTCATAGCTTAAAAACATGGCCGGGCTTAAGGTGGGCCCGTAAAAATCCTTGAAGGCTTCGATCTCCTGGCCGATTTGCCGGTCGGTGGGGGCGGCGGGCAGGACGCGGCCGGGCTTCAGGCCCTCCATGGCCACCTGGCAGGGCAGCGCCAGCCGCCGCTTGTACACCACCTTTTCATACTTCTTTTTCAGCTCCACAAAGACCGGGGATTCATTGGAGGCCAGCTGATAGGAACGCACCCGCAGCTTTTCCTTGTACCAGGGCTTTTCCAGGGAGCGCCGGATCAGGCGATAGGTGTCAGTGTCATAATAAATATTCCGAATGGTGCTGTGGCCGAACATATCCAGGGTCAGGTGGCCTTCCATCGCCCGCAGCAGCGCGTCCCGCTGGAATCTGTTGATCAGATACTTGAGCTCGTACCGCTTGAATGTCATTTCATAATCCATGGTTCATTTCCTCCTGACACGGCTATCTTATCCCGGCAGGCTTAAAGAAACCTTTAAACAAAAATGGTTCAATAGAAAATCTTGTGGGGATGCCAATCAATCTATGGTTCTTTCCTTCATAAAGCATTAGAAAAGGAGAACAGCGATTATCAATTCCTGGATTGCTTTCTCGGAGGGGGGTGTGGGGGGAACCTCTCTTTGGCATCCAAAGAGAGGTTCCCCCCACAAACTTTTGCATTGAGCCGCAAAAATAAAAAAACCGGGAGGATTTTTTCCATCCTCCCGGTTCGGGTCGGCTGTTTTGCTTAGAACTTAGGTAAGTACTGATCAATTCAGCATCTTGCATATAAACCCATCATAGAGACAAGACAAAATGTAGGGGCGGATATCATCCGCCCGAAAAAGCTGGCATTACGAATGTTGGAAAACCAAGTACACGAAACGATTCTCTCAGCGGGCGGATATTATCCGCCCCTACAAGTCGTCCTGCCAGCAATCGTATAAAAATCAATTGTTTTGAATTGATCAGTATTTACTTAGAACTGATTTAAAGCGTTTTCGTTTCGTTTTTCCTGGCGCTGACCAGGGCGATCAGGGCGATGATCAGCCCGAGAACGGCCAGCAGCGCGGGGAGCCGCGCTGCGTTGTATGCCAGGATATAGCCGGGGATTCCTTCAAACACCTGCTCCTGGGCGTAAAGCAGCTCGCCATAGGCAAGGAAGGATTTCACGGTAAACCAGATGGCCGTCCCGCCCAGCGCTGCGCACAGGAAGGGGAGAACCCTTTTCCTGCTTTTGATTTTTTCCGGGGAAAGCGGCCGGGGCCGACGAATGAAAAAATACCAAAGCCCGGCGCACAGGGCGGTGGACACGATGAACAAAAGCAGGATATCAAAAAAGGAGGCCAGCGCCCCGTCGTACCACTGGGAATAGGTCAGGCGTTCATGCTGCATTTCCTTGTACGAAAAATGCAGCCCCACGCCCAGGGTCAATTCCGCCAGGGAAGCAGCGCCTGCCGCAATGCCCAGGGCCAGCTTGCCTTTTTTGCCGGATTTCATGCGCCTTTTCCTTTCCGTTCTGTCAAGCTCTCAGCATCTTTGCCGGAATTTTATAAAAAAGTTAGGAGTGAGGAGTTAGGAGTGAGGAGTTAATAGTTTGCGCATAAACTCTTTTCAACTCCTCATTCCTCACTCCTCACTGTGTTCAATCGTTTCTCCTGCGGGGGCCGCTGGTGATGATGATCACCCAGAACACCAGCAGGATCAGCACAGGCACGGCGATAAAGGGGGCCACGTAGGTGGGCTGGATGCGCATGGCGTCGGCGGTGACGCGAAGGTGCAGCTTCTGCTTTTCGTTTTCGATCCGGGTGCCCCGCACCAGCAGCCGGTGGGTGTTGATGCCGTAGGGGGTGCAGGTAAACAGGGTGCACAGGTCCCGGCCCGGCAGGATGGCCAGCTCCGTCATATCGTGGGGCTCGATCACCTTGATCTGGTCCACTTCATAGGTCAGGGTCTGATCCAGAATATTCAGGATGAAGGTGTCGCCCACCTCCAGCATATCAATGTCGCTGAACAGCCGGGCGCTGGGCAGGCCCCGGTGGCCGCTGAGCACGCAGTGGGAACCGAAGTCCACCTGGGAAAAATCCTCTTCATCGCTGTGGCGGCTGCCCACCGGCAGGGAGGTGCCCTCCAGATGCCCCACGGCGATTTGCAGCACGCCGTCGCTGGTGCCGTGGTAAATGGGCAGGTCGATTTCCGCCTTGGGAATGGATATGTATCCCATGATGCCGGAGCCGGACACGTTCAATTCTTCGCGGTAAGCGGCTTTAGTCTCTTCGGTCATGGCCCAGCGGTTGGGCATGGCCTGGAGCCGTTCGTTGAAATCCAGGGCGCTTTCCCAAAGCGCCTGGTATTTTTCCGTGTCCAGGTTGGCTACCTGCTCGGCGTAGGTGGCGATGGCGCGGGAGGAATGGAAGCTGTTCCAGTATTCGCTGAAAGCGGGATAGGCCAGAATGCCCACGCCTGCCAGCAGAACCAGAAACAGCAGCAGCGTGGTGATGCGGTATCCCCGCCGCCTGCTTTGGCTGTCATTCCTGCGCTGTCCGGCCAAGACGGCTCCCTCCTTTCCGCTTCCTGTTTTTTGTACGCTCGTTATTGTACACCATTCCGCGCCGGATTGCAAGAAGTCCGCGGGGCTGCCGGGCAAAAGGGGGAATGCGGCGCGCGTTCCGCTTCCGGGCGTCATGAGCAGCTGTGTTGGATTTTTAATCAATTTGTAACAGAAATAAATGTAAAAATGTGATATTCTGTTATAGTAGAATAAAATGAGGAGAAGGAGGAGCAGAAATGAAAGTTCGTTCGATCCTATGCATGATGCTGGCAGTGCTGCTCATGTGCGCTCCTTTTGAAGTAAACGCTGATACCCTCAAGCTGCCCAGTCAGCTGAAAGAGATAGAAAGCAAGGCTTTTGAAGGACTGCAAACGGATTTGGTATACTTCCCCAAAGATATTGAGTATATCGCCAGTGACGCCTTTGACGGCGCTTCCTTTACCGGCACCGGCCCCGTGAACACCTACGCCTACAAATGGTGCATGAGGAACGGCATCCCCTGGCAGACGGCGGGCGAAATTGTTTATTCCGGCAAAACCTCCTGGCAGCGCTACGTTCAGAAGTATTATCTGAAAGCGACGGTGCACAAGCGGGACGAAGGCGATACCGCTGTGGCTTTTGACGCGGAGAAGTGCAAGTACGCCATCAAGCTGACCTTCCACATTGACGAAATTTTCAACCAGGTGCGCTATGACCCCCGGATGAGCTATGTGGAGGTGCTGCTCAAAGGCTGGACTGGCGACGATGAGGACGACAATAATTTTCAGGACGATTCCACCGGCTATAACCTGATCTACCGCGCCCAGTGGGCTTACAACATCCGCAACGTCCACGTGAATCCGGACGTTACCGAGACCGTCACCCACGACGATATGCGCCCCCGGGTGTGGGAGGGCGTGATCATGACCATTGACACCGGCGCGGAAACCTTTGAAACCCAGAACGTAGGTAATCTGCATACGACCTACAGCATGAAAGAAGACTATGTTTCCAAACGGGAAGTCAACACGAACTACATCATCGACCCGGTGACCGGCCTTCCCTATGAAAAGCTCCGGGTGAAGATCACCGCCGCCTTTACGGACACCTCCCGCATCGCTTTCCATACCAGCACCGTGGACAACGCCTTCGTGGCGGTGTACGATTTGGACCAGTGGGATCCGGACCAATACGTTCCCCTCTGATCCTTTCACGACAGAAACCGCATATTTCACGCCAACCCCTGCCATTTACGCCGGGATTGGCAAGGCTGACCGCAAAGCATTCGCCTTTGCGGTTCATTTTTCTCCATTCAGGACAAATTCTTTGCTTCCTTTTTCCGCTGATTCATGGTAAAATAGGGATGAATTTGAACCGGAAGGACATGAAAGGCCGGTTCAGAAATATGATATATGGAGGAGAACAAGCACATGAAGAGATTCCTCAGCATCCTGGCTGCCCTGGCGCTGGTGCTCAGCATGGCTCCCGCTTCTTTGGCGGAAAGCGCCGTTGAGTACATCCCCGCTCCCTATGCCATCGATGAGGCCAAGGCCGGCCCCACCGAGTATCTGGCCCCTGTATTCTATCAAAACGAAAACGGCCCCACCATCGGCGTCACCCTGGTGGGCGTTCTGAAAGTGGACGGCCTGTACTTCAAGGACAGCGACAACGACCAGGAGCTGGACGCTTTTGAAGACTGGCGTCTGCCCGTGGCCGACCGCGTGGCCGACCTGCTGGGCAAGCTGACTCTGGATCAGCGCGCCGGCCTGATGGACAACCAGATGGCCGCCAGCCCCGCCTCCCGCGGCTATAACGACGTGGTGGACGAAAACGGCAAGGTGCTGCTGGACAAGCTGATGGTGGTCACCGAAGGCGACGTGTACAGCTATGAAAACACCGAAGCCAACTCCACCGGCATCATGCTGGGCAACGAAAGCCGCTCCGGCGTGGTCCGCTTCAACAATGGCGACGCCCGGGTGATGGTCCTGTGGAACAACGCCACCCAGATGGTGGCCGAATACGCCGCCGTGGCCAAGAACGAGCCTGCCGTGCCCTTCAACGCCCTGTCCAACCCCATCTCCAACGGCGAACCCGGCACCAACGGTATGGCTGCCGCCGCCATGGCCGATGGCAACTATGACCTGATCAAGAAGTTCGCCGAGCTGGACCGCATCGTTTGGAACGCCAAGGGCATCGACGAAATGTACGGCCCCCAGATCGACCTGATCACCGACGCCCGCTGGAACCGCAATAACGGCACCTACACCGAGGTTCCCGAAGTGAACGCCGGCATCGTGACCGCCCTGGTCACCGGCTATCAGAACGGCACCGACGGCGCCCAGGACGGCGACGTGGGCCTGATCATGAAGCACTTCCCCGGCGACGGCGCCGCTGAAAACGGCTTTGAATCCCACAACAAGGTGGGTGAGTGGCGCATCTACGCCACCGAAGGCTCCCTGGAAAAGTACCAGCTGGTGGGCTTCCAGGCTGCCGTGGACGCCGGTGTGGCCGGCATCATGCCCGGTTATTCCCGCCCCGCCACCGATGGCCGCAGCGCCAAGCAGACCTACCGCGGCGTGGAAATCAACCCCGAAGAAATCGGCAACGCTTACAACAGCGAAATCATCGGCAAGCTGCTCTATGACGTGATGGGCTTCACCGGCTTCATCAACACCGACTCCGGCATCATCACCGGCCAGTACTTCGGCGTGGCGGACGAAGTGTCCGTGCCCGAAAAGGCCGCGATGATCATCAACGCCGGTTCCGACACCGGCGCGAACATGGTGGGCGCTGGCGCTTTCCGCGCTGCCATCCAGCAGGGTCTGATCAATCAGGAAGCTTATGACCGGGCCACCACCCGCCGCCTGACCGCCCTGATGCAGATGAACCGTTTCGATAACCCCTACCGGGATCCCGAACAGAGCGCCGCGGAAGTGGAAGCTGTCAGCGCGGAGCTCACCCAGATCACCGATGAACTCCAGCATAAATCCGTGGTGCTGCTCAAGAACCACGAAGCCACCCTGCCCCTGACCGACAATACCAAGAAGGTCTATGTCCAGTCCTTCGAGTCCGGTGTGGTCGCCACCGGCTGGGGCGCCACCAACGCGGCCAGCAATTCCGATCAGTGGAAGGCCCTGTTTGAAGGCGCTGGCTACACCCTGGTGGAAGATTATAAGGAAGCCGACATCGTTCTGCTGGACATCGTGCCCGGCGGCGTGGTGAACAACGGCACCTACATGAACACCGTGAACCTGGTGGACGAAGAAGAAGTGCCCGAACGCAAGGGCCCCGCTTCTCAGGAAAAGACCGGTGAAACCACCACCGTCACCACCCTGCAGGATGTGAAGTCCATCAAGAAGATCGCCAAGGCCGTGCATGAGAACGGCGGCAAGGTCATCGCGGCTGTGAACTTCTCCTCTCCCTGGATCCTGGAAAACCTGGAGCCCTACTGCGACGCCATCATCGGCCAGTTCTCCTCCAAGGTTACCGCCCAGTTCGACGTGGTCACCGGCGCGTTCGCTCCCGTGGGCAAGATGCCCTTCACCCTGCCCGCCAATGAAGCGGTGCTGGCTGTGAACGAAGTGGAAATCGACGGCGTGGTCCGCGAAGTGTGCGTATCCCCCAACGATGTGCCCGGCTTTGAAAAGGATCAGTACATGAGCGCCGACGTGCTGGCCCAGTCTCCCTCCGGCAGCTATGCCTATCAGGATGCGGACGGCAACCTGTACAAAGCCTTCTTCGGCCTGACCTACTGATTTTCAATCCGGGATAACCGGAAGAGACGCTGGGGGAAACCGTTCTTTGAAGGTCAAAGAGCGGTTTCCCCCAGACCCCCATCCGAGAAACCCATAAAGGATTCAGACGATTTGCGGTTTTGCGAAGACTTTTGTTTGTAAGTGTTCTATCATTCAACCGATACCGCATTCAGGGAGGCCCCTATGGGCCTCCCCGAAGCTGTATAAAGATTCTATGAGAAGGAGTATTCAAACATGAAAAAGATTCTCGCTCTGGCCCTGGTTCTGTGCATGATGGTTCCCTTCTTTGCTTTCGCGGAAGACTTTGACCTGGCCCTGGATTACTCCGCCGACGTGAGCGCTTACGCTGGCAACTGGGTGCTGGTGGGCGCTTATCTGCGCTCCGAAGGCGCGCTGGCCGTGCCCGAAAAAGCCGCCACCATGACCATCGAGCTGGTGGAAGCCGACCACTCTGTGGCGGAAGGCGCGCTGGTGGACTCCGCCAACTACCTCCACAACCATCACTGGGTGCTGGAGGGCACCTTCACCTTCGGCGAAGTGGAAGGCGTGGAGCAGGATAAGCCCTACACCGTCAAGAACGCCCACAGCAGCATTCAGGACTATCCCGAAGCCAAGCTGGTGGAAGAAGGCGGCTGGGTCATCCAGACCGGCGCTACCAAAGTGAAGATCAACGGCAACCTGTTCTTCTCCGCCGTCACCGGCAAGACCGCCATCGACGAGGATGACGAGGAACTGGACGACGAAGACGCCAAGATGAACGTGCTGGGCGTGAACGCCGCTGGCCAGCTGATCCTGGGCTACTCCGGCGAACACATCGAAAACAGCAAGAACGCCGACGCGGAATGGGAATTCGTGTATATCTTCGCCAAGGCTGAATAATGCTCTTATTTCCGGATGAAGGCGGCGCGGCTTCGCGGCGCTGAAAAGGGGCCCCGCTCTTTGGATTCCATCGAGCGAGGCCCTGTCATTTTTGGCTCAATGTAAAAACTTGTAGGGGAGATCTCTTCCGAGAAAACTATAAAGGAATCAGTAAATGGGTTCTTTCTTCTTGGTTCTTTTCGGAACAAAACGGCAGGAATATAGGCGCAATTCCAAATCTGGAAATGGTCATTGACGCTGTCAGCTGAGCGGGCCGCGCCTGCAGCCTGTGTTCACTTTGCTATCGATGGGTGTGAAAGTTACGCCTCTGCCGTCAGGCTTGTTTCCAGCTTTTCCATCAGGGGGATGGCAGCCCGAAGCATTTCTTCGATGGTGAGCCTGGGGTCCCGCAGGAGGATCGCGGGCTCCTTGGAGGCGGAGAGCAGCAGGCGCTTGTCGGTGCTTTCCAGGGCCAGGCACAGCCGGGCGGGGTCAGGCAGGGCGTTGGGAGCCAGCTTCATGATCAGGGTGTTCACCACGAAATTGACCCTGGCCACCCCCAGGCGGCCGCAGATGCCCCGCAGATGGGCGATGTCGATCAGGTTCATCACCGGCTGGGGGATTTCCCCAAAGCGGTCGATGAGCTCCTCGATCACGTCCTCCCGGATTTCCCGGTTCTTGATGAGGGCAATGCGCTTGAATACCTCCATGCGCTGGTTTTCGCCCCGCACGTATTCCACCGGCAGATAGGCGTCCACCCTGAGATCCACCCGGGTGTCCGTTTCCACGGGCACCTCCTGGCCCTGGGCGCTCTGGGCCTCCCGCACGGCTTCCTCGATGAGGCGGCAGTACATGTCATAGCCCACCACGGCCACCTGGCCGGACTGCTCGGGGCCGAAAATGTTGCCCGCGCCGCGGATTTCCAAGTCCCGCATGGCGATGCGGAAGCCGGAGCCAAAGGCGGTAAACTCCCGGATGGCGTCCAGGCGCTTCTGGGCGGTTTCGGAAATGGACTTGTCCGGGCGGATGGTGAAGTAAGCGTAGGCCATGCGGGTGGAGCGGCCCACCCGGCCCCGCAGCTGATACAGCTGGGACAGGCCGAACCGATCTGCGTCAAACACGATGATGGTGTTGGCGCTGGATACGTCCAGGCCGTTTTCAATGATGGTGGAGCAGAGCAGCACGTCGAAGCGGCCCTCATAGAAATCCAGCATCACGTCCTCCAGATGGCTTTCCTTCATCTGGCCGTGGGCCACGGCGATGCGCGCTTCCGGCACCAGGGCCCGCAGCCGGGAGGCGAAGGCGTCGATGTGCTGCACATGATTGTAAAGGAAATACACCTGCCCCTGCCGGTTCAGCTCCCGCATGATGGCGTCCCGGATCACGGCGTCGTTGTAGTCCAGCACATAGGTCTGCACGGGATACCGCTCCTCCGGCGGCGTCTGCAAAAGGCTCATGTCCCTCACCCCCACCATGGACATGTGCAGGGTGCGGGGAATGGGGGTGGCGGACAGGGTGAGCACGTCCACGGTCTTTTTCAGGTTCTTGATGGCTTCCTTGTGGGCCACGCCGAAGCGCTGCTCCTCGTCCACGATGAGCAGGCCCAGGTCCTTGAAATGCACGTCCTTGGACAGCAGCCGGTGGGTGCCCACCAGGATATCCACCTTGTGGTCCGCCACCTTTTGCAGGGTTTCCTTTTGCAGCTTGGGGCTGCGGAAGCGGGAGAGCACGTCGATATTCACCGGGAAATTGGCGAAGCGCTTGAGCATGGTGTAATAATGCTGCTGGGCCAGGATGGTGGTGGGGGCCAGCAGGGCCACCTGCTTGCCGTCCATCACGGCCTTCATGGCGGCCCGGAGGGCCACCTCCGTTTTGCCGTAGCCCACGTCGCCGCACACCAGCCGGTCCATGTTGCTGGGGGCTTCCATGTCCCGGCGGATATCGTCCACGGCCTTGTCCTGGTCGGGGGTCAGTTCATAGGGGAAGGCGTCCTCAAATTCCCGCTGCCAGGGGGTGTCCGGGCAGAAGGCGTGGCCGGGGGTGGCCTGGCGCTCGGCGTACAGGCGCACCAGGTCGAAGGCCAGCTTTTTCAAGCCCGCCTTGACCTTGTTCTTTTTCTTCTGCCAGTCGTTGCCGCTCAGGGAATTCAGGGGCGGGGCGGCGTCGGGGCCGCCGATGAACTTCTGCACCCGGTCGAACTGGTCGGTGGGCACGTACAATTTATCGCTGCCCTGATACTGGATCAGCAGGTAATCCCGGTAGGTGCCCTCGGTCTGCAGGCGGACGGTGCCCTTGAAAATGCCAATGCCGTGGGCCTCGTGCACCACATAGTCCCCTTCTTTTAAATCAGTGAACGCCTCGATGCGCTCTCCCGCGTTCTGGCGTTTGCGGGTCTTGCGGTAGCCGGAGCCGAATAAATCGCTGTCGGCGATCACGGTCAGATGAAAACTGGGCAACGTGAAGCCGTGGCTCAATGTCTGGGGCCAGATCACCGCGGTTCCCGCTGCCGCCTTTGGGCTTTCCTCCCAGGTGGGGGTGGGCTCCTCCAGGCCCTCCAGGGCGCTTTGCAGCCGCCGGGAACGGGCCTCGCCCCCCGCCATCAGCAGCACCAGATGCCCTTCCTTTTTCCAGGCCCGCAGGTCGTCCGCCAAATCCTTGAACCGGCTCACGTACTTGGGCGCATTCACGCCGGGAAATTCAAAGAGGCGGGTGGGCTTGATTTCCCCCATGCCCCGCAGCAAATCCATCACCAGATGCACCGGCAAAGCCTGCAGGGCAGCTGCCGCTTCCTCCCAGGTCCGCAAAAGGTTTCCCTGCTGGGGCACCGCTTCCTGGCGCTCCAGGGTCAGCTTGAAATCCTCCTGGAACCCGGCCAGGCGGTCCTGGCACCGGGCCTTCACCCGGTCCGGCTCCTCAATGACCACGATCGGGTTCTCCAGATATTCCCAGACCCAGGCACAGGGCAGGTTCAGCGCCCCCGCCCACAGGCCCAGGTTGGGGGCCTGGACCCCGCCTTCCAATTGATCGGCGTCCTGAAAGAGCCGGGATACGCCGGTATCGTAGATTCGGGGCTGGGGGGCGGTCTCCGGGATTTCGCCTTCCTCCGCCGGATCGTCGTCCTCCGGCAGAGGCGGCAGGTCGGAGGAAAGCAGGCTTTCGGGCAGGCGCTTCAATTGCTCCTTCACCAGAGCGCGGATGGCGGCGGCGCTGTCCTTGGGCAGCAGCCATTCCACCGCCGGATAGAAAACCGCCTCCTGGGCCTGCTCCAAGCTGCGCTGGCTGATGGGGTCGAAAAAGCGGATGGAGTCTACCTCGTCGTCCCAGAATTCGATGCGGGTGGCCCCGGTTTCCGCCGGGGAAAAGGCATCCACAATGTCGCCCCGCAGGGCGCACTGGCCCCGGCCCTCTACCATGTCCACCCGTTCATAGCCCATCTGGACCAACCGGGCGATCAGATCCCGGGGCTCTATATGATCCCCGGATTTGAGCTGTACGGCGTATTGCTCGTAATCCTTCACCGGCATCATCCGGGCCATCAGCGCGTCCGCGGACAGGCACAGCGCCTTCAGCTCCCCCCGCCGGGCTTTTTGCAGGATGGATAAGCGCTGGAAGGCGTTTTCCCGGCTGGCGGTGCC
>CAMOUF010000140.1 GCA_946626395.1 uncultured Clostridia bacterium | reverse complement strand
CTGGATGCCCAGGCTTTCCAGCCGCTTTTTGAAATTCACGGCGGCGTGCTGCTCCTGCCAGCGGGTCATGACCACGCTGCCCACGTACAGGCCGATGGAACGGAAAGCGTCGATGAGGCGCAGCACATCCGCGTCGTAGGTGATGCCCAGATCGCCCCGGACCTTGCTTTTCTCGATGTCGTCGGCGTTGACGGCAATCACCAATTCCGCCTGATCCTTTAAGTTCAGCAGCATGGATACCTTGCTGTCCGGCCGGAAGCCCGGCAGCACCCGGGAAGCGTGGTAATCGTCAAACAGCTTTCCGCCAAACTCCAAATACAGCTTTCCGCCGAAAGCCGCGATCCGGTCCCGAATATGCTCTGACTGCATGGCCGTGTATTTGTCATGATCGAATCCTATGCGCATCTTTCGTTTCCCCCTGCTGTAAAACTCATACCTGCGCATTATATCATGAGAATTTGATGGAAACAAGGACTGGAAACGAAAGTTTTTGTCGGTTTTTTGTTTCTTTTTGTCAAAAAAGAAACGCACTTGCCTTGTAAAAGTGGATGCGGGTTTTTTATTATCAAGACTTTATAACATAAATGGTCAGGAATTATTCACCCATCATTCCGAAGCCAGGATGTGCAGATTGCGGATTTCCCCATCCGCGATGCCATCCTGTACGGAGTAAGCGTGCTTTTCCAAATCGCCGCAGATGGCCTGGGTGAGTCCCTGGCGCCGCAGTTCGTCGATCACGTCGGCGGCCATGCCCTCCATCACATCCTGCTTGTCCCGAGCCATTTCCTCCGAATTATCGGTGGTCAGCAGGTATTCCATCAGCTCGGCCAACAGGGAAAGCTTCGGCAGGGTCCGCATGGCCCGAAAGCTCCACTTGTAATAGGGCATATAGGTATCGTTCAGCAGGAACACCGCCTGCATGCCGTGGCGCACGAACTCATAAACGGCCAATTGCGCGGCCCCCGTTTCCCCGTGCCCCACGCAGCGCGCGTAATTATACTGGCCGGACTGGGCCATCAGCAGCAGATTGGCCGCCAGCTTCTTTTTCCGGATATCCTCCGGGTAATGACGGAGCCTTTCCCGAATGGCGGTCACTTCGCCGAATCCATCAAAGAAAATTTCCCCGTTGACGGCCTCCGCCAGCGCGTAATCCGGGGTGGACAGCCATTGGGCGATGGACAGCTTGCCGTCCGGCGCGCCAGCCTTATCCATAAAATACTCCGCCGTGCGCAGCACACCCCGTCGGCTGCCGCCCACCGGCCCCATCAAGCCCCGGCGGAAGCCCATAAACTCCCGGGGCAGCTTGTCATACGCCCGCTCCAGCAAAAAAGCGTCCCGGCGGCTGACCACGTCCTCCCCTGGCAGGAACAGACAAAAGCTCGGCTCAAAATCGTGGTCGGCGGAAAGCGTATCATCAAACCCAAAGCACTCCGAGCCGCTGCCCGTGAGCCCGGCGCACACATAAGGCAGAAGCGCCGGGAACTGCTCTTTCAGCATGGGCAGCCCGTATTCCTCGAAGTAAGCCCTGGACAATTCAAGCCCTTTCATACAGCGCCTCCGCTCTGGTTCGCAAATCCTCCGCCGCGGCAAAATAACCGTAATAATCAAAGGTGGGCGCGCAATGCTCGCACACATAGGCATAATACCCGTTTCGGGGAATATCCTGCCGATCCAGCAGCTTTAGGGCCTGATCCAGTAATTCATTGATTTGGCCTTCGGCCTGCTCCATCCCCAGCTTGCCTTCCACGGCGTTGGCCATGTTCAGGCAGGTAACGGCCTGCTCCGGGGCCCCCCGGGGCACCTGTTCCATGGTTTCCATGGCTTTCCCATACAGTGCCAGGGCCTCATCATATTTTTTCAGGGCGGCGCAGGCGAGCCCCATATTATTGTACATCCCGCCCAGCAGGGAAGGATCGGTTCCCGCGCTGCGCTCATACACTTGTTTGGCTTTTTCAAACAGGGTCAGGGCCTCTTCGTTTTCCCCAAAGGAATTGTATGCCGTGGCGATATTCACCCAGGTAGTACCCGCGCTGACCGAATTTTCGTAATCCAGCTCCCGCAGCAGCCGCAGGGCATCCTCCGCGCTTTCATGGGCTTTGTCCCGCTCCCCCGTTTTCCGGTAATGGCCCACCAGTTCGTTGCGGATCATCAATTGACCCCGCAGGTCGCGGCCCACTTGAGCTTCCTGCAGCCAGTACTTTAGCACCCTTTCCACCCCGGCGTAATCCTTCCGGTTCATGCATTCATCCACTTTATCCATGATCCGCTGCTGAGGCACCGGGCGGATTTCGCCCCCCTGCTCCGCCGCCAGCCATTGCCGATCTTCCATGCTATCACTCCCGTTTACCTTTTTTCATTCAAAAGGCCATATCATGATCATATAAGAACCGCCGCAGAAAGTCAACACCAAAAAATGAGCAGCAAAACACTCGCTGCTCATTGGCCCAATCCTATTTGCCTTTTCGCAAAAGCGGTATCAGGATATTTTTTTCATCCCCCGATTGCCGCCGCCCAGGGGACTGATCCGGAAGTGCAGGGCAATCTTGCGGCTGGAATACTCCTCATAAAACAGCTGCTCGATCCGCTCCATGACCATGCTGCCGGTGCTGTAGTTCACCGTAGGCAGCAGCATGGCATAAATAGTGGGTGCAAAGCGGGTCACAATATCGCCCTTGCGCAAATGATTCCGCATGATTTCCTGCAAGCCCGCCATGGCGCTTTCCCGGGTGACGGAAGAAAGATTGTCG
>CAMOUF010000139.1 GCA_946626395.1 uncultured Clostridia bacterium | reverse complement strand
GGGAGGGCACGGCGCTGAGCAGGGCCTGGGTGTAGGGGTGGGCGGGGTGGCGGTACACTTCCTCTGTGTCTCCCGTTTCCATCAGGGAGCCCAGATACATGACTCCCACGCTGTTGCTGATATGGCGCACCACGTTCAGGTCGTGGGAAATGAAAATCATGGACAATTCCATGTCCTGCTGCAATTCCATCATCAGGTTGAGGATCTGAGCCTGGATGGACACGTCCAGGGCGGACACGGGCTCGTCTGCCACCACGAAGCTGGGATGGGTGATCAGGGCCCGGGCAATGGAAATGCGCTGCTTCTGGCCTCCGGAAAACTGGTGGGGATACCGCTCCAGCTGATCCGGGGTCATGCCGATGCGCCGCAGCATTTCCTCCACCCGCTCCCGGAGCTCCTGGGGAGACAATTGAAAATGCACTTTCAGGGGTTCGCTGAGCAGCTTCCACACGTTCATGCGGGGGTTCAGGGAAGAATAGGGGTTCTGGAAAATGAACTGCATGTCCCGGCGCTTGAGCCGCATTTCTTCATCGGTGAGTTTTCCCAGGTCGTCCCCCTTGAATATCACCCGGCCCCCGGTGGGCTGGATGAGGCGCAGGACGGCGGAGCCGGTGGTGCTTTTGCCGCAGCCGGATTCGCCCACCAGGGCGAACACCTCCCGGGGCCGCACGGAAAAGCTGACGCTTTCCACGGCGTGGACATGGCCCACCACCCGCTTCATCAGGCCCCTTCGGATGGGGAAATACACCTGCAAATCTTTTACGTCCAGCAGGGCGGCTTGCTTTTGTTCGCTCATGCTTCCACCTCCTCGCCGTGCAGGAAACAGCGGCACAAATGGCCCGGGGCGATTTCCCGCAGGGCAGGCATGGCCCGGCGGCACTGTTCCCTGCATTGTTCGCACCGGTCGGCAAAGCGGCAGCCCTGGCTCCACTGGCCGCCGGGGGGCACGATGCCGGGAATGGTATACAGCTTCCGGCTTTCCCCGCCCAGGGAGGTCACGGCCCGCAGCAGGCCCAGGGTGTAGGGGTGGGCAGTGTGCTGGAACAGCTCCACCACGCTGGCCTGCTCCACGATCTGCCCGGCGTAGAACACCGCCACCTCCTCGCAGGTTTCGGCAATGACCCCCAGATCGTGGGTGATCATGATGATGGAGGTGTCGTTCTGCTCCTTCAAATCGTTCATCAGCTTCAAAATCTGGGCCTGGATGGTCACGTCCAGGGCAGTGGTGGGCTCGTCCGCCAGCAGCAGCCGGGGATCATTGATCAGGGCAATGGCGATCATGATGCGCTGCAATTGCCCGCCGGAGAGCTGATGGGCGTAAGAAGAAAGGGTCTGTTCCGGCCGGGGAATGTTCACCCGGCGCAGCATTTCCAGGGCCCGCTCCCGCATTTCCCCCTTGCCCATATGGGGATGATGGAAAGACAGGGCCTCAAACATCTGCATTTCCACGGTAAAAATGGGGTCCAGGGAGGTCATGGGCTCCTGAAAGATCATGGAGATTTCCTGGCCCCTGACCGCCCGCATTTCTTTCTTGCTTAAGGCCAGCAGCTCCTTTTCCCCATCCTTGCTGTCATAGCGGATGGAGCCCTCGCTCACCCGCAGGGGATAGGGCAGCAGGCCCAGGATGGCGTTGGCGGTGATGGATTTGCCGCAGCCCGATTCCCCCACCACCCCGAAGGAGCACTTCTTTTTGACGCTCAAATCCACCTTGTCCAGCAGCCGCACGGTGTTTTTGCCCCGGAGGGTGGTGATTTTCAGATTCCGGATTTCCAATAAGTTTTCCATCTTCCTTCCGCCCTCCTTACAGCTTCAGCTTGGGGTCCAGCACGTCCCGCAGGGCGTCGCCCAGGATGTTGAAGGACAGAATGGTCAGGATAATGAACAGCGCCGGGAACAGCACCAGCCAGGGGGCCCGCTCCATATATTTCCGGGCATCGGACAGCATGCTGCCCCAGGAGGGGTTGGGGGGCTGGATGCCCAGGCCCAGGAAGCTCATGGACGCCTCCGTCAGGATGGCGCCGGACAGGGCCAGGGTGGCCTGGACGGTAAAGGGGGCCAGCACGTTGGGGGTCACGTGCTTAAAAAGGATGCTCATTTTTTTAAGACCGATGGACCGGGCGTTTGCGATATAATCCGTGGATTTCACGGTTTTGACCGACGCCCGCACCGTGCGGGTGAACACGGGGATATTCACGATGCCGATGGCGATCATGGTGTTGATGATGCTGGGGCCCAGGGCGGACACGATGAACAGGGCCAGCAGGATCGAAGGGAAGGCAAAAATCACGTCCATGACCATCATGATCACGGTTTCGATTTTTCCCTCAAAGAACCCGGCAATCATGCCCAGCAGGTATCCAAACCCCGCCGCGATGCCCACCGCCACGATGCCCACCTCCAGGGACACCCTGGCCCCGTACACGATGCGGCTGAACACGTCCCGGCCGAAATGGTCCGTACCGAACCAGAACTGGGCGCTGGGGCCGGTGAGTTTGGCCCGGGCGTTCATTTTCGCCACGTCATATTGGGCGATCCAGGGGGCGAACACCGCCATCAGGATCACCAGTCCCACGCCGATCATGCCCGCCCGGCCCATGGGGTCGCGCCACAATTGGCGCAGCACGCTTTCATTGCCGGGCAGGGAACGGTTTTTCACGGGTTTGTTTTTTCTTTTCATGTCCGTTCCCTCCTCAGCTGTAAGAAATGCGCGGGTCGATATAGGTATACAGGATATCCACCAGCAGATTGATCACCACATACAGGAAGGCGATGAACAGCACGCAGCCCTGCACCACCGGGAAATCCCGCTGGGTGATGCCGGTGAGGGTAAATTGCCCCAGGCCGGGAATGGAAAAAATCTGCTCGATGACCACCGTGCCGCCCATGAGCCCGCCGATCTGCATGCCGATCAGGGTGACAATGGGAATGGAGCTGTTTTTGAAGGCATGGCGGAAAATGGTCACCCGCTCCGGCGCGCCCTTGGCCCGCACGGCTTTGATGTAATCCTGCCGCAGCACCTCCAACATGGACGAGCGCGTCATGCGCATGACCGACCCCGCCATCACTGAGCCCAGAATGAACGCGGGCAGCAGCATGATTTCCATGTTGGTACCGAAGTTTTCAAACAGGCCCACGTATTTGACCGGCGTATAATAATTAAAGGTTTTCGATAAAAACAATATCAGCAGCGTGGCGGAGGCGAAGTTGGGCACGCTGACGCCCAGCAGCGCCACCACGCGGACGATTCTGTCAATGATGCTGTTGCGCTTGAGCGAGGACAGGATGCCCAGGGGAAGCGCGATGATCCAGGCGATCACGCAGGCCAGCAAGGCCAGCTCCGCGGAGATTTTGAACCGGTTCATGATTTCGGGAAAGACCGGCGCGCCGGTGCGGAAGGATTCCCCAAAATCCCCGGTAAGCGCTTTGCCGATCCAGGAAAAATACTGCTGGATCAGGGGCTTGTCCAGGCCCAGCTTGGCCTCCCACATGGCGCGCAGCTCCGGCGTTTCCTCGATGCCCAGAATGCCGGACACTACATCGCCGGGAATGAGCTGCATAACGATAAAAATCGCAATGCTCACGCCGATCAGAATGGGGATCAGCGTCAATAATCTTCGGATGATATAGTCGCGCATAGCGTGCTCCTTTGAAAAGGAATGGAAGCAAACAGTCGGATTTTCTCAGAAAGGGGCGAAGCACGAATATTCCATTCGTGCTTCGCCATAGGATGACTTACGTTGTTTATTTCGCCAGGGTCACGCCGGAGAAGTTATTGGCGTTGGAAGCGTTGGGGGCAAAGCCCTGCAGGGCAGTGGAGGCCAGGAAGTATTCCTGGGGGCTGGCCACGATGGCCACCACGCAGTCGTTGAGGATCAGGTTGATGGCTTCCTTATAATAGGTTTCGCGCTTGGCGGTGTCGGAGGTGGCCACGGCCAGTTCGCACAGCTCGTCCACCCGGGGGTTGGAATAATCCTGGATGTTGGCGGAGGAGCCGGTCTTGAAGAAGAAGGCCACAGCGCGGCTGGGATCGCTGCCCGCGCCGTTCTGGCACACCATGATGTCAAAGTCGTGGCCGTTCCAGGCGTCCAGATACTGGCCGCGCTCCACGTCCATCACGTTCACCTTGATGCCGATTTCAGCCAGCTGCTGTTCCACCACCAGGCCGGTGTCCCGGATGCTGTCCAGCAGGCCCACGATGATGTTGGTTTCAAAGCCGTTGGGATAGCCCGCTTCCGCCAGCAGGGCCTTGGCCTTTTCGATGTTCTGGGTGTAATATTCGTTTTCGGTCACGTCTACGGCCCAGTGGCCCAGGGAGGCGGGCACGAAGCCGGACACCAGCGCCTTGCCGTTGAAGGCGAATTCAATGATTTCTTCCCGGTTCAGGGCCAGGTTCACGGCCTGACGAACCTTCTCGTTGTCAAAGGGCGCGCGGTTGGGGTTGAGGAACAGGCCGGTGTAGTTGCGGCTCTGGTAAGAAATGGTCTGGATATTCTGGTCGTTTTCCACCAGATCCAGCATGGCGGTGTCGGCCACGATCAGGTCCACCGCGCCGGTGCGCAGAGCGGCCAGACGGGCGGAGGCGTCGGTGAGCACATAGAATTCGATGGCGTCGAAGGTGGCCTTGCCCGCTTCGTCAAAGTAATCGGGATACGCCTTCACGGTGACGCTGTTGTCCGGCACCCATTCGCCCAGGGTGTAGGGGCCGGTGCCGCCGTCTGCCAGCAGGAGGCTGCCGTCGTTGGCTTCCACCACTTCCTTGGCCACGATGGAGCAATAGGAGGAGGACAGGTTGGCCAGGAAGGGAGCGTTGATGTTCTTCAGGGTGATTTTCACGGTGTAATCGTCGATCACTTCCACAGTGTCAATGTCGCCCGCGTAGCTGCTGGAATTGCCCAGAGCGCCGGTGGCGGGGTCCAGGATGCGCTCGAAGGAATATTTCACGTCCTCGGCGGTCATCTTGCGGCCGTTATGGAAGGTGACGTTTTCGGCCAGGTGGAAAATATAGGTGGTGTCGTCGGGCTGCTCCCAGCTGGTGGCCAGCTCGGGGATCACGTTCAGGTTTTCGTCCACGTCCACCAGGGTGTTGTACATCTGGCCGATCATGCGCATGGAGGCCACGGCGGAAATGGTATGGGGGTCAAAGCCGCCCGCCGCGTCGGCGTCCACGCCGTAGCGCAGCACGTTTCCTTCCGCAACCGCCGCAGGCAGCAGGGTCAGCGCCAAAACCAGCGCCATCGCTAAAGCAAACAGTTTCTTCATACAGGCACCTCTTTTTTCATTTATTTCCAAGCGCGTCCGCGCTTTGGTTCACCTTTGCCGACCGAAGAACCTTTTATTTCATTCACTTCTTTTTCATTCTATCACAAAAAGAAAGGGAACACAAGAAAAGAATCGGTTCAATATAAAATCTTGTAGGGAATTACAATATATTCCTGCTGTTTTGTTCCGAAAAGAGCCAAGAAGGAAAAACGCATTGACTGAATCCTTTATTGCTTTCTCGGAGGGCATGGGGGAAACCGCTCTTATAGCCAGACGGCCCAAAGGGACGCCTGGCGCGCCGCCTGCCAATGAACATGGTGAATGGAGCATGGGCAAGCGAGGCACAGGCCATGCGAAGCAACTCCAAAGAACGGTTTCCCCCACATATGCCAAAGAATCAGCAAAATTCGATCCAGTAGCTGATTTCTTTTCTATCCCCGGGGCCGATTTTCTGCACGTCCTTTTTCTCCGAAATATCGCCCCCAAAGCCCTGATCGTCCGTTCTGCCGAACCAGGGCTCCAGGCAGATGAAGGGCCCGTTGGGGTTGGCCCACACGGCCAGCAGGGGGAATTCCTCGCAATGAAGCATGACCCAGGGCGTTCCATCCGGCAGGGAAATGCCCACCTGCTTGACCTGTCCATCCTGGAAAATCCAGGTGTCCGGAATATCTGCCTGGTAGGGGACGCAGCCATTCCTGGGCGTCAGCGTTTTTTCTTCGGGCAGGGCGAAGCCCGCTTTGTTTACTTGAATATAGCGCAGCGCTTCCTTCCCCGGGAAAAGGATGCCGCAGTCCTCTTTGCGGATTCCCTGGGGCAGCAGGAAGCCGGGATGGCCGCCGATGGAAAAATACATGGGTTCGGCGGAACGGTTTTCCACCGCCCATTCCACGAATAGCTTTTTCCCTTCCAGCCGGTGCCGGACGGTGAGCAGGAAATCATAGGGATACCTGTCCAGGGTCCAGGGGGACGCGGCCAGCTGATGGGTCACGGCGGAAGGGGTTTCCTGAACGCACTCAAATTCCAGATCCCGGGCGAAGCCGTGCTGGGTTTTCATGGGATATTCCCTGCCGCCGATCCGGTAGGCTCCCTCCGTCACCTTTCCCACGAAGGGAAACAGGATGGGCGCGTGGCGGTTCCACACGGCGGGGTCGCCGGTCCAGATGCGCTCTGCATTGTTTTGATCCTTCACGCTGGTCAGCTCCGCTCCCATGTCGGAAACGGACACGCGGAGATATTCATTTTCGATGATACGCATAGTGCCTCCTGTGATTCTAATGGTTTTACAGAACGTCCGCAGCCATAGCAGGCTGCTCAGGGTGTCGACAAAGTCGACACCCTGCCATCGAAAGTCAGCTAAAGCAGTCTTTCGATGGAAACATCCATTTGCTGTAAAATGGCATTTCCGGCCTCAGAAGGCCGAAAACGCTCATTTTACGGCCGCAAATGGATAGCGGAAGCGGCTTTCAGCCGCTCCTCGGCGACGTACACGCCGCCGCCTGCGGATTACAATCGAAGGGCTGTGGCCCTTCGATGCATCCCGGGGACTTTGTCAACAGTCTGTGACGTTTTCAGAATGAAAGCGCCTTATTTTTTATTCCTCCG
>CAMOUF010000138.1 GCA_946626395.1 uncultured Clostridia bacterium | reverse complement strand
TTTTCCCGGGCTTTCGGGAGCCAGAAGCCCTCTAACTTTCCGTCCCATAACGCAACAGGCGGAGAATGTCTGTTTATTCCAAAGATGATTTGTCGCCATATGCGGGTCCAGGGACGAAGCACGGACAGCCGCCTGTGGCGGATGTTCTGTCCGTGCTGAGATCAACCGAAACGAGCAATGTCCGCATCAAGCGGACTTGCGTTGATTGAGGCTGCGGAACTGGGCGCGCGCAGCGCCCAGCGTTCCCTTTAGTTACTTAAAGTGCTCTTTCTCTGTTCCGAACCGTCACTTCTTGTCAATAAATTCGATAAACTTGCTGATTTCCTGATCCCAGAACCGCCATTCGTGGGTGGGGTCCGGCTCGTCGTACCGCGTCACATCCCAGCCGTTTTCCAGCAGGGCGGGAACGAATTTCCGGTGGGCGTCGTAGAGGAAGTCCTTGGTGCCGCAGCTGATATACAGCCGGGGCTTATGGGCGGCCTTGGCGTTTTTTTGCATCAGATAGTAAGTGTCCACTTCCGTTCCCGCTAAATCCTCCGCGTCGCCGAAAATCCGCCGGGCGGTGCCGTCCTGATGATGCCGCTGGATCATGCCCCGCACGTCCACCGCGCCGCTGAAGCTGGCCGCGGCGGCAAAGCGCTCCGGATAGGTGAGGGCCAGGCGCATGGCCCCGTAGCCGCCCATGCTGAGCCCCGCCACAAAGGTATCCTCCGGCGCGTCGCTGAGCCGCAGGAAGCGGTGCATGGCTTTAGGCAGCTCTTCGCTGACGTAATCCCAGTAGCGTTCCCCGTGAACCTCATTGCAGTAAAAGCTGTGGTTCACCGCCGGCATGATCACCGCCAGGTTATGGCCTGCGGCATACCGCTCCACCGAGGTCCTCCGCATCCAGATGCTGTGATCGTCGCTGTAGCCGTGCAGCAGATACAGCACCTTGGGCAGCTGCCGGTTTTGAGCGGCCTTCACGCCAATGCCCTGGTTAGCCTCCGGCAGGATCACATTCACCGTGGACGCCACGTTCAGCACATCCGAGAAAAACTGAATCTGTAGAAATGCCATTGGTTCTTCCTCCTTGATTGATGAAATGTATTTTTTTGCCATCAGGATCGTAACGGGTTCCCCTTCACTTTATATTTCAGGGGTTGACTTTTATCATTTTTTGTTTATAATTGCGTTGAAGTTGAAAAGGAGGGATCAGCATGAAGAACCATTCCAAGGCCCTTGGGCTCATGGCCCTGCTGCTGGCGGCGGCCCTGCTGCTTTGCGCCTGCGGCTCATCCAGCAGCGGCAAGTATACCTTCAGCCAGTTCGACGAACGTACGTCCGAAGGCAGCATCACCAATACCTATACCGGCTTTGACGGCTACAAGACCTATACCGTGAACCTGAAGAAGGACGCGGTGCTGAAGGTGGATGTGACCACCCAGGCGGGCAAGATCGAAGTCGCCGTCAAGAACCCCGATGGCGCCGTGCAGAATATCAAGAGCGCCACCGCGGGAGAATTAACTGTTCCGGTGGATAAGGAAGGTGCCTGGTCGGTGACCTTCACAGCTGAAAAGCATGACGGCAGCTACACCATCACCTGGTAATCCCTGTTTTCGATCCATCGGGGCGGCACCCCAAAAGGGCATGCCGTCCTTCTTTTTTTCCTGTTCCTTTGTTTAGGGCCCTGTCATTGGCCCAGCATAAACCGCTCCCATTTTTCCTTCTGCCCCAGGCGCACCGCGTGGTCAAAGCCCAGGGAAATAAGCAGCGCTTCCGCCTCGGAAAAGAATGCGTCCAGGAAGCGGGCGTCGTGGCAGTCCGAATTCACGATCACTTCGCCGCCCCAGGTCCGCCATTCCCTAAGCAGAAACGCTTCCGGATACGGCGTGGACAGATACCCCCGGGCCATGGCCCCGGTGTTGACCTCCAGCAGGGCCCCGGTTTCCGCCAGAGGCCGCAGGGCGTCCAGGGCCAGACGGCGGTAGGCGGCGCTTTCCTCGTCATACAGCCGCAGCCAGGCGTTATTTTTCCGAACCAGGTCAAAATGCCCAATGATGGGAGCGCGCCAGGCCAGCACGTCGTCCCGCAGCAATTCAAAATACTGCCGGGCCATGGCAAGCCCGTCGCCGCCGCAGTATTCGTTCACGTAAGCCAGCAAATCCTCCGGGTTGCCGTCCACCACCCCGTGATGGCCGTCGGGCTTTGGCAGATAATGCACAGCGGAAATGAAATAATCGTACCCCTCCGGAGAAACGCAGGAAAAATGATCCCGCTCGATGCCCAGGTAAATAGGCATGCGGCCCCGGTATTCCTCCCGCAGGGCCAGGATTTCTTCCTTGTACGCCTGCTCCCGGGCGGGGTCGATGCAGTAGCCGGGGTCAAAATGCTGCGGGGCGTGGGAGGAAAAGCCCAGGGACACAAAGCCCTTTTCCCAGGCGGTTTTCGCCATGAGGGAAGCCGGGCTCTTGCCGTCGCAGTAGGTGGTGTGCACATGGGCGCAGGATAAAATGCTCATGGTTTTCCGCCCTCCAGAATTTCAAAAGCCGCTTCCCGGCAGGATGGCGCAGCGGCCAGAATACCGCAGGGGCCGTCATAGTAGGGCCGGTCATGGCCCAGGGACTGGAAGCTGCCTCCCGCCTCCGTCACGATCAGGGAACCAGCCGCCACATCCCAGGGCCGAAGACGCAACTCGAAAAACACATCCGCCCTGCCGCAGGCCACGTCGCACAGGTCCACCGCCGCGGAACCGCTGCGGCGCAGATCTCCCGCCCGAAGCAGAAATTCCGCCGCCGCCGCCATGCCGCGCCGGGCCAGGTCGGCGTCATAGGGGGAGGTGCCGAAGCAGACCATGGCGTTTTCAAAGGGCGTATGGGCAGCGTGGATGGGCCTGCCGTTGAGAAACGCGCCTTTGCCCTGTTCAGCGGTAAACATCTCATCGGCATAGGGATTATAGATCACCCCCAGCACCGGCATTTTCTTTTCCAGCAGGCCGATGGAAACGGCGGACAGGTTCCGGTGCCGCATGAAGTTCAGCGTGCCGTCGATGGGGTCCACCACAAAGGTGGTTTCCTCCGTCAGCGGCGCGTTTTCCTGCTCCTCCGCAAAGAACCGGGCTTTCGGCAAAAGGGCCAGCAGCTCCCGGCGCAGAAATTGCTGCACGTCCACGTCCGCGTCGGTGACGAAGTTGAAATGGCCTTCTTTTTGATGGCTGGCCGCGTCCCGATAGCGCAGCATCATTCCGCCCGCTTCCCGGGCAATGGCGGCGATTTGGTTCAGCATAGCCTATTCCTTTCCTGTAAAAACATCAAGTATCTGTTCAGTCATGGTTTGAAGCCGAGTTCTAAGCTGTAAGTTCCAAGTTCCAAGCCGGATTTTGTTCTGCGCAAAGGGGCGTGCAGATATTTTAAGATGATTGTGCTTAGAACTTTGAACTTAAAACTTAGAACTTGGAACTTAGAACTTGAACCCATAAACCAATAATCCGAACCCTTTTCCTTTCGGAAATGAGTTCGGATTACTGCGTCAGTGCGCCATCAGGGACTCGAACCCGGGACACCCTGATTAAGAGTCAGGTGCTCTACCAACTGAGCTAATGGCGCGTGAACGAGATGTATTATAGTCCATCTCCGCCCAGTTGTCAAGCATTTATTTTCACTTTTTGATGCTTTTTGACGATTGCCGGGGAATGCTTTCAATCAGTGAGGAGTTAGGAGTGAGGAGTTAGGAGTTAATAGTTGGCGCTTCGCGCATTAAACCATTTTCAACTCCTCGCTCCTCATTCCTAACTGAATGCGCTGGGATCAGCCCAGCACCACCGTGACCTGGTGGGTCTTGCCGTCGCCGAACACGGGCAGCACATTGCCCTGGATGGCCTGGCCGTCCACGGTAACGGCTTTCACGCCGCGGCACACATGGCCGGGATTCTGGATGTCGATCTGATAGGTCGCTTCCCGGAAGCGGCGGCTGATCTGATAGCCGTCCCAATCGTGGGGGATGCAGGGATCGATCTTCAGGCCGTCCCAATCAGGCTTCACGCCTAAAATGTAATTGCTGATCACATAGAAATTCCAGGCGGCGGTGCCGGTGAGCCAGGAGTTCTTGGCCTGGCCAAAGTTCTTGGCGTCCTTGCCCGCGATCATCTGGCTGTACACATAGGGCTCCATCTTGTGCAGGTCGCTGATTTCCTCCCGGTAAGCGGGCGCGATCTTTTTATAGAGCTTAAAGGCCCGGTCGCCGTGGCCCACCACGGTTTCCGCCGCGATGATCCAGGGATTGTTGTGGCAGAAAATGCCGGCGTTTTCCTTGTATCCCGGGGGATAGGAGGATACCTCGCCCAGCTCCAGGTGATATTCCTTGTAGGCGGGCTGGAGCAGCACGATGCCGTGCTCCGTTTCCAGGTATTTTTCCACGGAGGCAAGCGCCTGTTCTGCCTTGCCGTCCTTCACGCCCACGCCGCCCATAATGCAGTAGCCCTGGGGCTCGATAAAGATCTTGCCGTCCTCGCATTCGTGGCTGCCCACCTTGCGGCCCATGGCGTCATAGGCGCGGACGAACCATTCCCCGTCCCAGCCGGCGGTGAGGATGGCCTGCTCCATCTGGGCAATGGCCTGTTCCTGGGCCGCGGCCTTGTCCATATTGCCCCGGCGGCGCTCGATGGCCACCAGCTCGGGCCCGATGGCCACGAACATGCCCGCGATCAGCACGGATTCAGCCACCCGGTCGTCCGGCGCGTTGGGGTTGGAGAAGGTCTGGAAGCTCTCGTCGGGGGTGTCGGAGAAGCAGTTCAGGTTCAGGCAGTCGTTCCAGTCGGCCCGGCCGATCAGCGGCAGGCCGTGGGGCCCCCGGTTGTTGACCACATGATCGAAGCTGACCTCCAGATGCTCCAGCAGGGTGCCATAGTCGTCGGGGTTGGTGTCGTAGGGGGTCTTTTCATCCAGGATGCCAAAGTCGCCGGTTTCCTTGATATAGGCC
>CAMOUF010000137.1 GCA_946626395.1 uncultured Clostridia bacterium | reverse complement strand
CGGCGGTAGCGTGGATCACCCGTTTCACAATGGGCTTGATTTCCTCCGGGAGCGGAAGCCGCCGCTCCGCTTCAATGATTTCCATGCTGCGTTTTTCGATGTCCATAGGATTCACGGTGCTTCCCCTCCATCCTGCCATTGTCCTAAAATGCCGCCTTGCCCGTCCAGCATCAGGGTATCCACCCGCAATGTGCCGCGCACCCGGGCGCTGGCGTAAGCAGCGGCGGCACAGCATAAATCCGTCCATACAGCTTCATAGCCCGCTTCCCGGATGATAGGGATTACCCCGTCCAGCGTGGCGCTGTTCATGACTGTTTTCAGCAAACTGATCGGCGCGCCTAAAAAAGCCAGCTGGACGCACAGCGGTTCCTTCCGCCCATCGCCATATTTACTGTGGGTCTGCATGCTGCCGCCGGATACCTTGACCAGTTTTCCCGGCTGTCCGGCGATCAGCACCCGATAGAAGCCCAATTCCGCAGCAAAGTCAAGCGATACGCCCACGAAATTACTCATTTGTACGCATGAAAGGTCAGGACGCAGCTTTTTGAGCGCCGCTTCTCCCTGACTGCCGAATACCAGGCCGATTTCCTCCCGGCCCAGTGCCCGAAGCTGTTCCATTTCCAGGCGGATGGTTTCGGTCATGGCTTCCTCGCTCATGGGCCGCACGATCCCCGTGGTGCCCAAGATAGATAAACCACCCTCAATGCCCAATCGGGGGTTGAAGGTTTTTTGCGCCAGCTCCCGCCCGCCGGTAATGCCCACCGTGACGGTGGCGGCTGCATGGGGATAGACGGAGCGAACGGCTTCCTGGATCATCTGCCTGGGAACGGGATTGATAGCCGCTTCACCCACGGGAATTTTCAGCCCCGGCATGGTTACGATGCCCACGCCTTCTCCGGCAATAAAAGTCACGGGGCCTTCAGAATCGCCTATGGATACCTCTGCCCATACTTCGCTGCCGTTCGTCAGGTCCGGGTCGTCTCCCGCGTCCTTGAAAACGGCGCATCGGTACGGGGAAAGGGGATGAATTTCCGGCGTGTATTCCCGGCCCGCGGGCAGAAGAATGCTCACATTCCGCGGGCATTCGCCTTCTGCCTGCCAAAGGCAGGAGGCCAGGGCGCAGGCTGCCGCGCAGCTTCCCGTGGTGAAGCCCTCCCGCAGGGTTTTCATAGAGCGTCCTCCCCGGCCAGGGCAAAGGTGATCCCATCGACGGCCGTTTTCCCCATGAGCAGCCTGCCGCCCTCCGCCGCCGCTGCCCGTTCGCATACATTGCCCACACCCACCGTTTTTTCCACAAAATCCGAATGGGAAAAGCGTCCCGGTACGGCTTTCAATTTCTCCGCGCTGTAGGTCTGCAGCGGCAGGCGGTACTTTTCACAAAACCAAAGAAACGCTTTTTCTTCCTTTTTTACGTCGATGGTGGCAAGGGCTTTCACCGAAAGCAGCGATACCCCGCACTCCTTCAAAAAGCCCAAAGCCCTTTCCTCAAAGGCCGCCGGATCGGTATCTCGCCTGCAGCCCGCGCCTAAAATCAGGGTGCGTGGGCGAAGGTACAGCGTAACGGGGAAGGGCGGTTTTAAATTCCGTTCCGTGATCGCAACGCCCACCGTTTTTCCCGCCAGCGCGGCGGAAGATACGGCTTTGATCCCCGCGGGGTTTTCAATAGCGCAGCCATTGTTCACCGCCCAGGTATCAATGGCAGGCACGCCCCGCAGGTCCGTCGCCGTGGTAATTACAGGCTCCGCGCCCGTTTTGCGGGCGATTTCCATTGCCAGGGCGTTAGCCCCTCCGATGTGGCCGGACAGGAGCGGGATCACGTGCCGTCCCGCTTCATCCATTACCAGCACGGCGGGGTCGGTGGTTTTATCCTTGAGCAGCGGGGCGATGGCCCGCACGGCGATGCCGCAGGCCCCGATGAACAGCAGCGCGCCGCAGGATGAAAAATGCGCCTTCGCCCATTGCATCACCGGCACGCCCCGATCCACCGGGAAGCCCAAAGCTTCCGCCCAGCCCTGGCCCTTTTCTGTAAACGCGATTGCGCGGATCGTCATGCTTTCGCCTCCCGGTATTCATGGGAAAAAGAAGGATCGTATAATTTGGAGCGCTCGTAGCTTCCCGACAGGAAATCCCCCACCAGGATCAAAGCGGTTTTGTGGATATGGCCCGCTTTCTGCGGCAGGTTGGAAAGCGTTCCGCGGATGATTTCTTCATCCGGCCAGGTGACTTTGTATACCACGGCGGCGGGCGTATCCGGTTGATAGCCGCCGGACAGGAGTTCCTCGCAGAGCTCTTTCAGCATCCCAGCGCTGAGGAACAGCACCATGGAGGTGCCGTGGGCTGCAAGGTCGGGAATGCTTTCCTTTCCCGGCACCTGCGTTCTGCCCGCCCTGCGGCTGACGATCAGCGATTGGCTGACGGACGGGGGCGTAAACTCCGTTTTCAGCGCGGCGGCCGCCGCGTTCATGGAACTGACCCCCGGCACGATTTCGTAGGCAATGTCCAGCTTGTCCAAAGCATCCATCTGCTCCCGGATGGCTCCGTACAGGGACGGATCGCCGGTATGCAGCCGCACCACGGTTTCGTCCTGCCGGTGGGTGTTCAGAGCGGAAATCACTTCCTCCAGGGTCATGGAGGCGCTGTTCAGCCTTTCGCAGCTTGGGGAACAGAATTCCAATAACTCCGGGTTGACCAGGGACCCGGCATAGATCACCAGGCTGGCTTTCCCCAGCAGGCGCATGCCCCGCAGGGTGATCAGATCCGCAGCCCCGGGGCCCGCGCCGATAAAGTAAATCATGGTTCTCCCCCCATATCCGCTGAAAAGATGAACACCGGGTTCTGGGCCCGGAATAGGTGATAGCCGCCCACAGGCTCGATGCGAGACACTGCGATCTGCACGGCGGAAAAGAGGGGGTATTCCCGAAGCAGCGTTCCATATTCTTGGGCGCTTTCCATGGTAACGGCGGTGGCGCACAGGCGGACAGGCGCGTTCATGCCCTTCAGCTTTTCCAGTATTTCTTTTGTTTTTCCGCCTGTTCCGCCCAAGAATACATGGGTGGGAGCGGGCAGGCTTTCCAAAACCTCCGGCGCGCTTCCCGCGATGATTTCCGTGTTTGTCAAATGAAAATG
>CAMOUF010000136.1 GCA_946626395.1 uncultured Clostridia bacterium | reverse complement strand
TTCCCCGTGGGAATTGCAATGAAAAAAGCGGTTCTTCCCGGAAAAATAGGGAGAAGGGAACAATTCTCTTTGTCATCTTGGCGTGGAACAAGAGAGGAACGGAGTCGAAAGATCTGTAAGTTAGCATAAAGATTGCTTATAGATCCCTCGGCTGCTCTTCGCCTCCCGGCTGCGCTTCACTCGCTCGGGATGACAGCGTTAGGCTGTCAGCCGGTATGGTGCTTCCCTAAGAATCCGTGAAGAACCAAAAAAGCCTGCGGACAGAGACGAGTCTCCGCAAGAAAAACCCGCCCGATGAAAGCCATCGGACGGGTTGATTTTTTTATAGACGTTTATGCGGCGTTCAGCCGATCAATACATGCCGCCCATGCCGGGGTTGGCAGCGGGAGCAGCGGGTTCGGGCGCGGGAATATCGGTGACCAGGGATTCGGTGGTCAGCACCATCGCGGCCACGGAGGCGGCGTTCTGCAGGGCGGAACGGGTCACCTTGGTGGGGTCGATGATGCCGCGCTCGATCATGTCCACATATTCACCCTTGAGGGCGTCGTAGCCATAGCCGGTCTTGCGGCTGCGGCGGATGTTCTCGATGATCACAGCGCCGTCGATACCGGCGTTCAGGGCGATCTGACGCATGGGCTCTTCCATGGCGCGCAGCACGATCTGCACGCCGGTCTTGGCGTCGCCCGCGTTCTTGGACACCAGGGCCTGCACCTTGCTGATAGCGTTCAGCAGGGCCACGCCGCCGCCGGGCACGATGCCTTCTTCCACAGCGGCACGGGTGGCAGCCAGGGCGTCTTCAATGCGCATCTTGCGCTCTTTCATTTCGATCTCAGTGGCAGCGCCCACCTGGATCACGGCCACGCCGCCAGCCAGCTTGGCCAGGCGCTCCTGGAGCTTTTCCCGGTCATAATCGCTGGTGGTTTCGGCGATCTGGGCGCGGATCTGGCCGATGCGGTTCTGGATTTCCTGCTTATCGCCAGCGCCGTCGATGATGGTGGTGTTTTCCTTGTCCACCTTCACCTGATGGGCTTGGCCCAGCATGTCGATGGTGGCTTCCTTCAGCTCCAGGCCCAGCTCAGAACTGATGACCTGGCCGCCGGTGAGGATGGCGATATCCCGCAGCATTTCCTTGCGGCGGTCGCCAAAGCCGGGAGCCTTTACGGCCACGCAGGTAAAGGTGCCGCGCAGCTTATTCACAACCAGGGTCGCCAGGGCTTCGCCCTCCACGTCCTCGGCGATGATGAGCAGCTTCTTGCCAGCCTGCACCACCTGCTCCAGCACGGGCAGCACTTCCTGAATATTGCTGATCTTCTTATCGGTGATCAAAATGAAGGGGTTATCCAGCTCGGCCACCATCTTGTCGGTATCGGTGACCATGTAAGCGGAGGCGTAGCCCCGGTCAAACTGCATGCCTTCCACAGTGGTCAGCTCAGTCTTCATGGTCTTGGATTCTTCCACGGTGATCACGCCGTCCTTGCCCACCTTTTCCATGGCGTCGGAAATCAGCTGGCCGATTTCTTCGTTGCCCGCGGAGATGGCGGCCACCTGGGCGATGGCCTGTTTGCCGCTGATGGGACGGGACACTTCCTTGAGGCCCTCCACGGCGGCGGAAGCGGCGTCTTCAATGCCCCGCTTGAGCACCATGGGATTGGCGCCCGCGGCCAGGTTCTTCAGGCCTTCCCGCACGATGGCCTGGGCCAGCAGGGTGGCGGTGGTGGTGCCGTCGCCAGCCACGTCGTTGGTCTTGGTGGCCACTTCCTTGATCAGCTGGGCGCCCATGTTTTCAAAGGGGTCCTCCAGCTCGATTTCCTTGGCGATGGTCACGCCGTCGTTGGTGATGAGGGGAGCGCCGTATTTCTTATCCAGCACCACATTGCGGCCCTTGGGGCCCAGGGTGATTTTCACGGTGTTCGCCAGCGCGTTGATACCGGCTTCCAGGGCGCGGCGGGCGTCCTCGCCATATTTGATCTGCTTTGCCATTTGATATTTCCTCCTGATCTTTCAGTCAATTTTTTATTATGCAGCGGGAGTGCGGGGATGAAATCCGATGCGGGGTTCGCTGATTTTGTTAATCTGCCTGAACCCTGCCCGCTTCCGCTTCAAATGCCGTTGATTTCGATTATTCCACCACAGCCAGGATATCGCTCTGCCGAACGATGATCACTTCTTCGCCGTCCAGCTTTACTTCCGTGCCGGCATATTTGCTGTAAATGACCTTCTGGCCGGGCTTGACCTGCATGACCACTTCCTTGCCGTCCACCATGCCGCCGGGGCCAACGGCCAAAATTTCCGCCATCTGGGGCTTTTCCTTGGCGGCAGAGGTAAGGATGATGCCGCTCTTGGTGGTTTCTTCCGCTTCCACATTCTTGATGACCACGCGGTCAAACAAAGGCTTGATGTTCATAAGGCTCCTCCTTGTTATTGATAACTGCTTTCAGGGATTTGTTAGCACTCATAATCATCGAGTGCTAAACCATCCTTGCATAGTGTACTTCATAAACAGGTTTGGCGCAAATGCCAATTTTCCGGAATTTCCTGATGATCAATCAATTTGATCGAATTTCAGGAATTATATTCTGTTTATCCCATATTTTCTTTGAATTTCTTTGATTTTCTTTTTCTTTTGGTTTTCCTTGTCAAGATTATGCCCATGTGCTAAAATAATGAAGCAATCGCGCCACCCCTTCTGCTCACCAATTTCCTGTGCACGATGCCGGACGAAGGTTCCTTATTGCCTTTTTCTTCCTCAATCTCTCACCACCAACGGAGAAACTCACTATGCTTTCATCTTTCTTACTCGCTTGGTATGATGTTCATCGCCGGGTGCTGCCCTTCCGTGGCACCAAGGACCCTTACCGCATTTGGGTCAGCGAAATCATGCTCCAGCAGACGCGGACGGAAACCGTGGCAGGATACTATACCCGATTCCTGGAACGGTTCCCGGATGTGTTCGCCCTGGCCAACGCGCCGGAGCAGGACGTGCTGAAATGCTGGGAGGGGCTGGGGTATTATTCCCGGGCCCGCAACCTGCATAAGGCCGCTCAGGTGGTGGCGAACCAATATGACGGTCAGTTTCCCGCCAGTCTGGAAGCCCTGCGGGCGCTGCCCGGGGTGGGAGATTATACAGCGGCGGCGGTGGCCTCCATCGCCTTTGACCTGCCCTCTCCCGCCATGGACGGCAATCTGACCCGGGTGCTGACCCGGGTGCATGGGGTGCGGGAGGATGTGGACACCCCCACGGTGAAGCGCCGCCTGCTGGCCCTGGCCCAGGAGGACATGCCGCAAACCCGGTGCGGGGATTTTAACCAGGCCCTGATGGATTTGGGGGCCACAGTATGCGTGCCCGGCACGCCGGACTGCGAAGCCTGCCCCCTGCGGCCCCTGTGCGACGCTTACGCCCAGGGGGACGCGGAGGATTTGCCGGTGAAAGCCGCCGCCAAGCCGCCCAAAGAAATCTCCATGGCAGTGGCTTTGATCACCTGCCGGGGAACAGTCTGGATGACCCAGCGGAAGGAAGCGCTGCTGAATAACCTGTGGGTCTATCAGCTCACCGAGGGCTATGAAACGCAAGCGGATATTGACAAAGCCCTGGCTGCCCTGGGCATCCGGGCCAGCTGCGCGGCGGATTTGGGTTCTGCCCGCCATGTGTTCACCCATCGCGTGTGGAACATGCATTTGTTTCACTATGAAGCGGAGGAAACGCGCTGCCGGGAGGGGCGGTTCGTAACCCTCCGTGAAATGACCGCCCTGCCCATCCCCACCGCCATGAAAGCGGCCCGGGAGCAGGTAGTCCGGCTGCTGACGCCCAGGTTCGAGCTGGCCCAGGAAGCCATGCTGCCCGCCCTTTCCGCCGTCTGGGCGGAAAGCTGGAAGGATAGCCATACCGCCTTTTGCAGCGCTGAATTTCTGCAAAAGCATACCCCTGCTTATATGGAAGAAAAGCTGCGGGCGCATTTGAACGCGGGGCGGCAGGTATACGCAGTCGGCCTGGCGGAGAAAACCGTGGGCGTGATGATCCTGGACCCTTGGGCCAACGAGCTGAACGCCCTGTATCTCCTGCCGGATGGCCAGGGCAGGGGCGTTGGAAAAGCCGCCGTTCAGTTCGCGGTGGAAACGCTGGAAAAGGCGCGGCCCATGCGGGTCACGGTGCTGCAAAACAATCAGCGGGCGATTGCCTTATATCATCAGTTCGGATTCACGCAAATCAAAGAAGTTCGTATCCTGGATGAAAAAACGGGCCTGGCGGAGGAAGACCTTATCCGCCCCGCCCAGGGAGAGAAGACAACATGACGCTGAAACTGCTGAAAGAAACCTTTACCGTGTGCCAGATCGCGGACGGAAAAGAAGCCGACCTGACCCGGCCCTTTACCTTTTTCGCCCGGACGGACGAGGAGCTTTCTCTGGTCTGCCCTGCCGACGCCTGCCCAAAAGGGACGCTTAAAAAGGAGGAAGGCTGGCGGTGCCTCAAGGTGATGGGGCCGCTGGATTTTTCCCTGATCGGCATTCTGGCAAAAATTGCCGATACCCTGGCCAAGGCTGGCGTGTCCATCTTCGCCGTGTCCACCTATGACACGGATTACGTGCTGCTGCGCGCGGAGCGGCTGGCCGATGCCCTCCAGGCCCTGACAGCGGCGGGATACGTCATCCTGGAATAATTTATTTCAATTTTCAAACATTTTTACCGATTGGCTTCTATATGATTGACAACCGGCGAAAATAAGCATATACTGAAAATACATTTGAAAAACAGGGGGTGACAGTCAATGGGCGACGGCGAGAGATGCCAAGTGAGCGAAGGCGTGCCGCGATCGTGGAAGGCGCGCTCATTGGCGCGTCACGCTTAATCCGGTTCGCACCCTCTTGCATCGCTGAACGTCGTAAAATGGCATCGGAAAAGCGGGGGGCTTTTTTGCGTGTGGTTTTGAGGCATGGGGCGTTGAACGCCGTCCGGTTTGTTTGAATACCTTTCCCGCGAAAAAAGCCGCGTCCTCTTTTCCCTTTTCCGCAAGCATTACGGGTTCAAAAGAAAATAGAGGAGGTGTGTTTTCCCATGGAATGGTCGGCAATTGAAAAGCGCCTGAACAGCCTGCTGGAGGCGGGGCGCCACGGCGAATTGCGCGGGGCGATGATGATGCTCAACGAAGTGGACATCGCCCAATACATGGAAACACTGAACAAGGAACAATTGCTGCTGGTGTTCCGAATTCTGCCCAAGGATATTTCCGCAGACGTGTTCAGCTATATGTCGGCGGAGCAGAAGCAGACCCTGATCGAATCCATCGGCGACCAGGAAATCCGCGTCCTGATCGACGACATGTTTCTGGACGACGCGGTGGACTTTCTGGAAGAGCTGCCCGCCAGCGTGGTGCGGCGCGTGCTGCAAAGCGCCGATCCCGAAAAGCGCAACCTGATCAACCAATTCCTGCGCTATCCTGAAAACTCCGCAGGCTCCCTGATGACCATTGAATACCTGGAATTCCGCAGCGACGTGACGGTGCGGGGGGCCATGGAGATCATCCGGCAGGAGGGCCTGGACAAAGAAACCATTTATACCCTGTATATCATCGACAGCACGCATCACCTGATCGGCACCCTGGCCCTGCGCAAAATGATCCTAGCCAGCGAAGACACCGTGCTCTCCGACATTATGGACCGCAACGTGGTCAGCGTGCGCACCACGGACGACCAGGAGCAGGTAGCCGACCTGGTTCGCCGGTACGACTTGATGGCCATTCCCGTGGTGGACATGGAAGACCGTCTGGTGGGTATCATCACCGCCGACGATATCATGGACGTTATCGAAGAAGAGACCACGGAAGACTTCGAAAAGATGGCCGCTTTGACGCCTTCTGATGACGAATACCTGAAAACGTCCCCCTTCAAGCTGGCCCTGAACCGTATTCCCTGGCTGCTGCTGATGGCGGTGATCGCCATTTTCACCGGCATGATCATCACCCATTACGAGGATGTGCTTTCCTCCAACGCCGCCGTGGGCATTATCCTGACCGCCTGTATTCCCATGCTGATGGACACCGGCGGCAACTGCGGCTCCCAGAGCTCGACCCTGATCATCCGCGGCCTGTCCCTGGGGCAGATCACCTTAAAGGATTTCTTCAAGGCCCTGTGGAAGGAATTCCGGGTGGCGCTGATCGTGGGCGCGGTGCTGTTTACCTTCACCCTCTTCCGGGTGCGGTTCATCAACGGCGCGGAATGGGGCGTGTCCTTCGTGGTGGCCGCCGCGCTGTTCTGCACCATCGTGCTGGCCAAGGCCCTGGGCTGCGCCATGCCCATGCTGGCCAAGCGGCTGGGCCTGGACCCCGCCCTGATGGCCAGCCCCATGATCACCACCGTGGTGGACATGAGCTCCCTGTTCATTTATTTCAGTATCGCCCGGGCGGTGCTGAAAATCTGACCATGATGGGTGAATACGCATGATGCACGAAACACTTCGTTCTTTTCTCCCTCGCCTGGCGGCTTTGCCGGGCGAGGTCTGCTTTTACGGAGAAGATCTGGCAACCGGAGAGGTCTGCGAGTACCAGGCCGACGTGCCGGTGATCGCGGCCAGCGTGATCAAGCTGCCCATTCTGGCGGAGGCGTTCCGACAGGCGGAGGCCGGGGAAGCCAGCATGGAAGAAACGTTCCGGATCAAACCGGAGCAGAAAATGCCATCCTGCGGAGCGCTGAGCTACCTCCACGATGGGGTGCAGGTAACGCTGCGGGATCTGTGCGTGCTGATGATCATATTAAGCGACAACACAGCCACCAATATCCTCATCGACCGGCTGGGCATGGAAAGCATTAACCAAACCATCAACCGCCTGGGGCTCAAAGACACGGTTCTCCGCCGCAGACTGTTTGACGCCGCCGCTTCCGCCCGGGGCATCGAGAACACCATCACCGCCCGGGAAATGGGCCTGTTGCTGAAAAAGCTGTATCGCGGGGAAGCCGTTTCTCCCCAGGCCGATGGGGAAATGCTCCGCATTCTCAAGAATCAGCGGCTGAATGGCAAAATGCCCTTCTTCCTCCACGGCGTGCCCATCGCCCACAAGACCGGCGAGGACGACGGCATCACCCACGATGTGGGCATCGTGTACGCTCCTCATCCCCTGATCCTGTGCTTTACCTCCCAGCGCACCGACGTGCCCGCCTTTGAGCGGCTGATCCAAGACGCCGCGGAGGCATTTGCCAGAGCATGAGAATTTGTGCGCTATAGAAAATTCTTCCAAGAAAACCCATTGCGGATAAAACAAAGAAAAAATATTCTCTTGATTCCCACAGTTACAGCCAGCAACGATAGGAAACGTCATATTCAGATGGATGGAGAAATGAATCTGATGGTTTCAAGGCTGCGCCATACGTTCTGCTCTTGTGTTTGTACAGACTCCCCATTCCTTTCTGATTCATCTATTACGGAGGCGAAAACATGTACCTGACGGTTGGCATTCTTTGCATTGTTTTGGGAGCCTTCAGCGTGCTCCGGCCCAAGGCGGTATACAGGCTTTCCCGGCGCTTTGACGCGGCCCAGGACCCCCGCGTCTTTACAGCCCAGGCCCGCATCATGGGCATCGCCACCGTTATTGGCGGCATCTGTGTGCTGCTTCATTGGTATCGTTTTCGCTGAATTGTTTCCCATGGCAAAGCAAATCCCCCTTTCCCAAAAAGGAGAGGGGGACTTTTCTATGGAGCCGGGCAAGTATCACTGCCAATTGATATGCTCTAAAAAATCGTTCTTTGCTTCATCGGGGCCGACGGCGGTAAAGTACAGCCCAAAGCGGGTGTTATCGTAATCCCGGCCGGAATTCTGCATACTGAAATAGGCCTGCTGGGTGCGGTGCTTATCGTAGGCTTCGGTGGTCAGGAACAGGGGCGTGATCACGCCGGTGTCATCCAGGGGCCGGGTCCAGTCCATGACGATTTCGTTTTCCTGATAGGAATGAACGTACAGCTTCTTCACCTGCCATACCCCATACTGCTGGGCGGATTCAGGATCGAAGGCCGGGTCGGCCGCCAGGGTCACGCCCTCGGCGGTCATTTTCACGGTAACCTTATGCTGGCCGTGGCCGTATTCGCCGTTAAAATCCTGGGTCACGATCACCTCAGGCTTGTAGCGCCGGAAGGCCCGCACCAGCAGGGTCTGCAAATCATACTTGGCCCACTGGGCTTCCGCCTGGGTAGGGCTCATGGTGTATTTATCCGGCAAGCCCAGAAAGATGGGATAGGAGCGCAGCCCCGCTGTCCACAATCCGTCCAGAGCTTCCCGGATGCGCATCCGTCCGCAGTCGGCGGAATAGAGCACATTCACTTTTGCGCCCCGGTCCAGATAATCCGCCAGGGTGCCGCCCAGGAACAAAAGCTCGTCGTCCTGGTGGGTGGCCACCAGCAGCATATCCAGCTTTTCCGGGCCCTCCTGCCAGCGCTGCACCCCATGGCGGGAATAATCATCGGCATACACCCGCAAGGTGGACAGGCTCACTTCCCGGCCTTCGGGGGTCAGGGAAACCGTGGCCACGCCCTCCGGCAGGGAAATCCAGTCGTTATAATAGCCATTGGCCCGGGTCTCGGAGGAAATCAGCTGTCTGTTGGCGTCATACAGCTCTATCGTCACGCTGTCCGGCAGGGTGTTCCATTCCAGGGTCACGAGCACGGCCTCCGCCGCCGGGGAAATATCTACCGTCAGGGTGCGGCGGTTCTGGGTTTGCTTCCAGGCGGTGGACAGCTTGGTGTCCTTTAGGCTGTCCGGCGCGGTGGACAGGGCGGTCACATTTTTCAGCTCGCTGTTTTCCCCGCTGATGTACACCGGCGAGCGAAACAGCACCACCCGCTCCCCGTCCAGGGAGCCCTGAATGGTCAGGGTCTTGCGGCCGCCCATCCATTTGGTCAGGTTCAGGGCTTTTTTCAGCTTGCCCGCGTCGATGGTATCCGCAGGCTTGTCCAGGGGGATGATATAGGATTGCTCTACGTTGAACTGCCTTTCATCCCATAGGTACACATACAGGGTGTCCACCTGGCCCCCGGCGTGGATGGGGCCGTTCAATTCCAGATGGGTTTCCTTGCGGAAGGGGATCGCGTCCACAAACGCCAATGCTTCGTCGATACGCTCGGGAAATTCCTGGGCGCTGGGCTCCCCGTACAGGCGGGCCTTGGCCCGGGGCAGATAGCCGATTTGCCCTTCTGCCAGCACCAGATAATAATTTCCGTTATCCCCCACCACCTCCAGGGTTTCCCCCTCCTGGAGAGTGAGCAGCTTGTCCGATGAGGTTTTGGGCTGGCTGTATACCGGCGCGCTGCGCTCCCCCTTGGCCGGGGTGGCCAGATGCACATAGGAGCGGGGCACGGGCATTTCATCCGCCAGGGCGGCGGGCAGCAGCAGCGCCAGCGCCGTCAGCACCAGGAGCAATACGATCTTTCTTTTCATGGCTTTTATCTTATTCGTCGGTTTCGTCTTTTGTTTCCTGCTCTTCTGCTTCGGCTTCTTCCTCAGCCTCTTCTTCGGCCTCTTCCGCGATTTCCTCGATTTCGGCCAGGGCTTCGTCAGGGCTCAGGCCCTCTTCCCCGGCGTATTCGGCCACGGATTCGGCGTCGGGCTCGACGGATTCCGCCTCATCCGGTTCCGTCTCTCCTCCGCTCTGGGCTTTTTTAGGCGGGCGGGCAGGGACGATGCGCTGCACATCGGCGAGCGGATAATCCTTTTGCTCAGTGCTGTCGCCCTTGGGGATACGCACCCGCACGGTTTCCTTGAGGATATTCAAATCCACCACCGTGCCCGCGCCGTCCGGGGTCATGACCTCCTTGCCCACCCGGGGCATCCGCTTACGGGTGGCCTCGTAGTGATCCTCCTCATATTTGAGGCAGCACATGAGCCTGCCGCAGATGCCGGAAATCTTTGTGGGGTTCAGGGACAGGTTCTGTTCCTTGGCCATTTTGATGGACACGGGCTGGAAATCCCCCAGGAACTGGGCGCAGCAGACGGGCCGGCCGCACATGCCCAAGCCGCCCATCATCTTGGCCTCGTCCCGCACGCCGATCTGGCGCAGCTCGATGCGGGTATGGAAGGCGGAAGCCAGGTCCTTCACCAGCGCCCGAAAATCCACCCGCTTGTCGGAGGTGAAATAAAACAGGATCTTGCTGTTGTCAAAGGTATATTCACAGCCCACCAGCTTCATCTGCAGCTTATGCTCCTGCACCTTTTTCTGGCACAGGGTCAGGGCGTCCCGCTCCTTGGCGCGGTTTTCCTGATCGTGCTGGGCATCGGCGGCGGTGGCGATGCGGATCACCTTTTTCAGCGGCGGGGTGATCAATTCGTCGCTGACCTCCTTGACGCCGGTGACCACTTCGCCGTATTCCACGCCCCGCACCGTTTCCACGATCACCGCGTCCCCGGCGGTGGGCCAGAAGGAGCCGGGATCAAAATAATAGAGCTTGCCCGCGTTCTTAAATCGAACGCCGATTACACTTGCCATTTTTTCGTTTCCTCCGATATGGTCTGCATAAGTCCTTCCGATAAAGCCGCCCAGCCTACGTTAGCATTTTTCTGGCGGCGGGCGGAAAAAATCGCTTCCAAAATGATTTCAAGGGAGCGGGGCGGCGCTGCCTTCCAGGCATCGGGAAAATCTTCGGCTCCCTCCGGGCTTCCCGTCACCCGGGCATGCAACAGGGCGCGCACCTCCTGCTCCAATATATCCAGAAGCCGGTCGCCGTTCTCCTTTTGATCCTTTAGTTTCTGGGCGGCGGCGGGCAGGCTGGCCGTGCCCCGCACGGACAGGAAACTGCTTTTCACCGCTTCCCTGGCCTGCCAATAGCCTTCATCCTCCTGCATTTGCAGGGCGCGGCCCAGGCTGCCCTGGCAGAACCGGGCCAAATCCCTGGCCCGCGCCTGATTCACGCCCCGGCGAAGCAGCGCCTGCTGAATCCGTTCCGCTTCCCAGGGCTCCACCCGCACGCAGCGGCAGCGGGACCGGATGGTTGGCAAAATCGCGGATTCAATATCGCAGGTCAGCAAAAAATAGGTGTTTTCCGCGCCGTCCTCCAGGGTTTTCAGCAGGGCGTTCTGGGCCTGGGGCGTCATCAGCTCCGCGTTTTCGATGAGCACCGTTCTGCGCCCGCCCTCCAGGCTGTGGCGGCTCAAGGCGCTGATGGTGTCCCGCAGGGTGTCCAGCTTGATGCTTTTTTCTTTGGGCAGCGGAGCGGGAAACAGGGCGTCCGGATGGGTACGGGCCATAAACCGCCTGCACCCCCGGCACTGGCCGCAGGGCTTGTTTTTTTCGTTTCCGTCGCCCGTGCACATCAGCGCCTGAGCCAGGAGCCGGGCGAAGGTGCGCTTGCCCACGCCCTTTTCCCCGCTGAGCAGCACGGCGGCGGGCATCCGGCCCTCCAGATAATCACGCCAAAGAGCGAGGAGCGTTTCGCTCCCCGCCGCGCAGTCCCGAAGGGTCAGGCCGCTCTTTTCATCAATACTTGACAAATTGATCCACCGACAGAATGAACACCGTGGCCCCGCCTACCGTGACCTCGATGGGGTAAGAGGCATACATGCCCGAGGAGCCGCCCATGGTGACCGGGGACGTGGCGATCTGTTTGCGGCTCTTGCAGATTTTTTCGATGATGTCCAGGCATTCCTGCACACGGCTGTCATCCACGCCAGCCAGCAGGGTGGTGTTTCCGGATTTCAGAAAGCCGCCGGTGGTGGCCAGCTTGGTCACGCTGAACCCATCGTTCATCAATTGGCCGATCAACCGGGAGGCGTCTTCATCCTGCACGATTGCGATAATCAGTTTCATGACGCTTTCTCCTTTCCTTGTTTCGGATCTTTCCCTGATTGTATTATACTACATCCCCCTCAAAATATCAACCGAAACGATTTTCCCGCAAGGCACTGAGCAAGGAGTGTAAAGCACAGAATACAGAATACAATTGATATAGTCTGTTTCAAAGAACGGAGACAGACTTTGTTCAGCAATAGTATCAGAACTCTGAATAACTATTAACTCCTCACTCCTAACTCCTCACTCCTAACTTCCCTTCCCCTTCCTCAGCCCTTTGGGATAATGATTTTTCATTTGGCCATCGCTGGCCTTGCCCCAGCCCAGGGCCAGGGCAGAAAGGGTGGGGGTGCAAAAGCCCCGAAGCCCATCCGGCGCGGGCAGCACCTGACCGGCCTGAAAGAAACGGGCCTGCTCCAAAGAAACGGGCAGGCTGACCCGGGAGGGGCGATACAGGGCCAGGGCGTGATCCGGGAAAAAGAGCTTGCCCCGGATTTCCCCCAGATACAGTCCCAGCCGCAGAACCTTCACCCCCCGCAGGGTCGGGATAACAGCGGGAGCTTGCAGCAGCTTTCCGGCGAACAGCCCGTCAGCAGAAAGTGCGCCCTCGTAATGCTCCCGGAGAAACGCGGCGGCCAGGGCCGCTTCCTGCTTGCCCGGCGCGGTCAGCAGGGATTCTTCCCGTTCCTGGCGTTTCTTTGGGGGGAGCTCGTTTTCTTCCTTCCGCAGCAGCGCCACGAAATGGCCTTCGCCACGCACCTGATGGGGCCACAGCCGCAGCGTTCCCATGCAGGAAGGCAGGCCGGGCAAAGCGAAAGGCATCAGGGAAAATCCGGGATGCTCCCGGAGAAAGCCCTCGATCACCCCTTCATTTTCCTGATCGTTAAAGGTGCAGGTGCTGTACGCCAGCATGCCGCCGGGGCGCAGCATTTTTGCGGCATGGTTCAGAATATGGCTTTGCCGCTGAGCGCACCCGGCCGGAGAAGCAGGCGTCCATTCCAGCCGCGTTTCAGGATGGCGGCGGAACATGCCTTCCCCGGAGCACGGGGCGTCCACCAGGATTTTATCAAAGAAGCCCTCCCATTTGCCGCTGAGCTCCTCCGGCAGGGCGCTGACCACCACGGCGTTGGGAATGCCCATGCGCTCGATGTTCCGTGAAAGGATTTTGGCCCGGCTGGGCACCGGTTCATTGCAGACCAGCAATCCTTTCCCCTGCATATATGCCGCCAATTGCGTGCTTTTTCCCCCGGGCGCGGCGCACAGATCCAGCACCCTTTCCCCGGGATCGGGACGCAGCGCCGCGGCGGCGGCCATGGCGCTGGGCTCCTGAATATAATACGCTCCGGCTTCGTGCGGAGGTTGGCCCCCCGCGTCAGAATCCAGGGGCAGATACCATGCGTTTTCCGCCCAGGGCACCCTCTCCCCCGCTTCCGGAACGGGATCAAGGCCGGGGCGCATCCGGATGCCCCGGCAGGGCGGCGCTTCATAGCTGTGTAAAAAATCGGGCAGCGTCGGCCCCAGCAGAGGCTTCAGCTGCTCGATCCATGCCTGCGGCAATTGATTCAGTTCGCTCATTGGCTGTCTTTTCCTTCCGTGGGCGTACCCTGGCGGGGCCGCTGCCAACCGGTATACGCACTGGGCTCGGCCTGCTGTGTGGGATACACCGGCTCGTGAAACGCCCGCTGACGGTCCACCACAGGCGGCAGCCCGTCCAGCAGGCTGTCCTCCTCCACATCGCCGATCATCAGCTTATCGGTCCATCCAGGCTTTTTTCGATCATATTTTTCCCGGCGGCGGCGTCGACGGGCGGCAGGCATATCCGTGCGGTACACGTCAGCCAGCCAGGATTCCGTTACCATGGGCGGCGGCTCATAGCCAGGCGCTTTATTAAAATGCCGCCTGCGTCCCTGCCGGGTCTGACCCGTGGCCGCGCTGGCTGCCGGGGCATCGGTGATTTCCGGGGTATAGAAGAGCTCCGCCTCCTGGGGCGGACGCTGCCATGCCTCGTCCCATTCTTCAGGGGACGGCTCCTGCATGGGCGGCTCCTCTTCCGGGGGCATTTCCATATCGACCCCGCTCATGTACCCCTTGCGGAACAAACGCCGGTCCGTCTGGGTATCCTGACTGATCATCCGGGCAAACCTGCGGGCGCGGCTGCGCCAAACCAGGTAAGGCCGCCAGCGGATCATCCAGATCACAAGATCCACCGCCGTGCCCAGCACAGCCAGCGCCAGGGCCAGGATCATCCAATGATCGCCGATCCAGACGAAAAAGCTGTTCAGGCGGCCCGCTGAGGCGGATATCCAGATGCGCTGGATCAGGGCCCGGGCCCAGCCGAAAAGCACCGTAAAAAGGGAATTGGCAAAGCTGTTCATAATGATTCACTGTCAGGGCGCTTCCGGGAAGCTCATTGCACGCCGCCCGCGCCGTCCACAAATTCCTCCGGCAGAATGGTCACGATGACCTGAACGGTGTTGTTGCTGATATAGTCCATATTGCCGGGCGTATTCAAATACAAAAGCTGGCTCACTGTACGGCTCTGGCCGGAAATATCCACCTGATCGTAGGGATACAGGGCGGCGCCCTCCTCCTGATAAGGGGCCACGGCCACCTGGCTGCCAGCCAGCGTAATGACGTTGGGCATGACCCGGATATTGCTCACGGCGTAGCCCTCGGCCGGTTCGCCTTTGACCAGGGTGCTGGGGTCGATCCCCACCCGGGCCATGGCATACACGTTCTGGGTGATGCTGATGCGCTGGATGGCCGAGGCCTGGCCCCGGGGAGTTACGGTCAGGTTCGTGCTGTCCAGCACCTGGCCTTCCGCATCCACAAACACGAAGGGCAGGTTCACGGCATTGGGAGAACGGTTCACGCTCAAGGCGCTTTGATCATAATCCACCACGCAGCGTACCGCTTTTTCCACGATGGATTTGGGGCCGCTGATATCCACCGCCTCCACGCTGCGGGTCAGGGCGCCGGCATAGATCCCCTCGGGCACTTCGCCCACCCGATGCACTTCCACGGGAATGCCGGACATGGTGCCGAATTCCTCCACCGTCACGGTCACTTCGGGGTTTATCACATCCACCACCGTGCCATACTGGGAGGCGTTTGCAGCAGTGGCGGTGATTTTCAGGGTCTGCTCCCCCGCCTGCTGAATTTGGGACACATCCAGCCGGGCGATATAATTGGCCGCCGCGGCGGAGGAATAGTTCTTCTGGGGCACGCTGACCCGCAAATCCACGGTGTTCACGTTTTCCAGGCCGGAGACGATGATCAGCCCGTTGGAGCGGAGCACGGCGGAATTGGTGACCGATACGCGGACATTCTCGATCACCTTGGTGCGGGGCAGGGCGGTGTCCTGGGTGATCAAAACGCCCCACAGGCACACGGCCAGCACGAAACTGGCCAGCTTCCAGCCCCAATTGTGGATCAGAATCCCCCACAGCTTTTTCAGCAGGTTGTTTTTCGCTTTATTTTCCTGGTCAGCAGGGGAACGGGGCGCGTCATTCTGCATCATTTCCAGCGCCTCCTTTCCGCACCAGGCCCAGGCTGTGGGTCCAGCGCCAGAGCCGGGAATGGTCTTCATGGTACATTTCCCTGAGCACCTTCCGCAGCCCCTCCGCGTCCAGGTGGCGGGTCAGCTTGCCGCCCCGGGCCATGCTGATGATGCCCGTTTCTTCGCTGACGATGAGCACGATGGCGTCGGTGTTTTCGCTCACGCCCAGGCCCGCCCGGTGGCGGGTGCCCAAATCCCGGCTGATGGAGCGGTTATCGCTTAAGGTCAGCACGCAGGCGGCTGACACGATGCGGCTGCCCCGGATGATCACAGCGCCGTCGTGGAGGGGGGTGTTGGGCTCGAAAATGTTTTCCAGCAAAGGGGCGGAGATGATGGAGTCGATTTCTGTGCCGCTGCTTTCGGTGATATCCTTTAATCCTGTGCGCTGCTCAAACACGATCAGCGCGCCCACCCGGCGGCGGGACAAGCGCAGCAGGCATTGGGTGATTTCGTCCACGATGCGCTCGCTTTCATCCTGCTGGGCGGAGCGGTCCAGCTTGGCGGTGCGGCCAATTTGCTCCAGCGCCTTCCTCAATTCCGGCTGGAACAGGATCAGCAGCACGATCACGCCATTGTTCAGAATGCTCCTGAGCACCCAGTTCAGGGTGGTCAGCCCGATCAATTCGGAGGCGTAGCTGGCTACGATAATCACCGCCAGGCCCTTTATAACCTGGATGGCCCGGGTTTGGCGGGTCAGAGTCACCAATTGATAAATCAAAAACGCAATCAGGATGATATCAATATAATCGATCCACGTGGGCCGATGAATGATGTTCCAAAAAAAGGTTTGCACCTGTTCCCAAAAACCTGTCAAGTGGAACCGCCCTCACTTTCAAACGGGTTTACATTTTTATTATACTACAAAAACGCGCCCGGGAAAATCCCTTTTTGCAGATTTTTTTCTTTTTGTTTACACGAATTTGACAAATCCTTTGCAATTTCATATTTTTTGCCATTTTTCAGCAGCGTGAAAAAAGCTCCCGTCTATCATAGGCGGGAGCGAAAAGAAGCAATGGGATACAGGGAATCAAGGCGCTTCATAGAAGGTGAAGCCCAGTCTGGCCGCCAGGCTTTCCGCCGCCGAACCGGCGCGGCCGTAAATAATCAGGCCGGAAACGCCGCTGAAGGCATCTTCGCTGATGGAAACAGTCCCGGCGGGGATGTAGATATATTGCAGGCTGCGGCAATTGGCAAAGGCCTTGCTGCCGATGGCGGTGACGCTTTCCGGCACGGAAACGCACACAGCTTTGGTTCCCGCGAAGGCTTCCGCTTCAATGGTCTCCAAATTCTCGGGCATGGAAAAGTCCGGCTCCGGCATGGGCGGGGTCGATTTCTTGAACTCCACGGTCAGGGTGTCCGGATAGGTGAGGCCCATACCCAGGAGCACTGTCATGGAGCCGTCAGCGCTCTTGACCATCAGGCTCATTTCGGACAAGGAATAGGTTTGGGTGGTGCCCCACAATTGATCCACATCCTGGCAGCGCAGGCGCAGAATCCGTTCCGTACCGGGGGAATAGCTGTTTTCCCCATCCGCAGTGAATAGCTCCATGGTTACGGCGCTGTTCCCCACAGCTTTGGAATTAGTGCCGAAGCCAGGATGCAAGACTCCGGTCAGCTGGGGCGCGGAGCGTCCGTTCTCCGCCGAGACATTCCACTGAAGGCCATAGATGCTGTCCGAAGCGCCGGAGGTTTCCTGGATCGATACCAGAATATCCCCCGTGTTGTCCACCCCGACGCCAATGGCAAAATTCATGGGGCTGTGAATAAACACCATCGCTTCCGCCTTTATGTCTTCCTGCCCCTGCACAGAAGCCTGCACCCGGACCTGTCCAGGCGCTTTCGCCGTCACCAGGCCGTTTTTATCCACCGTGCAGATTTCATTGTCGATGGGCTCAAAGAGCACGGTCACATTGGAATCTTCGGGCTGGACGATGTAACTCATATGGGCATTCATACCGGTGAGCATTTCGGCGCTATTCAAGGTCAGCCGCTCAGCGGGGATGATTTCCACGTCTCCCGCGCCATAGGCATGATCGGCCATGGTCAGCTCCGCCTCCGTCAGCAGGACGCCGATATCGGACTGATACATGTAAATCAAATCCGTTCTGTTGGCCCGGTACACATAGTAAGAATAATCCTGTTCTATTTCATACCGATCGTAGCCTACCAGGAACAGGGCGTCGGGATAGCCCACAGAGTCTTCGTCACAGTTGGTCACGTCCACCAGGTAATTGAGCCCGTCCTCCATCCGCACCACGTTCCACATATGAGGTCCGTTATCCAGATAACCTTGTACAGACAAGACGGAAATATTATTTTGGAAGGAGCTTTGGTCGCAAAGATACTGGAATGCCTTGGCGTAGCCCTCGCAGACCACTTTCGTTTCAACATCCCCGTCAAAGACCCAGATCATCTGCCAAGGATTGCCGTATGCCACGCCCCCGTCGGCTGCATCGTGGTTATAAGAAACCATATCGCAGATGGCGTCCATATACGCCCGCAGCTTGGCCGAGTCGTTCATGGACGCGCTATCGCTGATGATCGCGGAAGCATTGGCCAAGGCACTTTCCACGGCTTGGCCGTATGTGGTGTTCACCTCATATGGACCAGACGCCTGATATTCCTCCGCAACATACATTTTCACCTGTACGTTACCCACAATCGTCATTGACGTGCTGGTAATAGAGCAGCGAGGATATGACAGGCTTATCGCTCCAGTTTTATTCTTTTGGTACCAGTACAGTTCAAAAGGGCAGTCGTAAAGCAAGGCCCGGTTCAGCCGTGTCACATTCACCGCATGCAGAAGGGCTCCAATCGCATCGTTGGCTTCCTGGGTTATCTGTCCGTTTCCATCCAGCAGCGAGCCGGTTATTCCCAGTTCTCCGGCGGTATAGGTGGTTTTGCCGTAGATCGTTTCAGGCAAAAAATCAAACGATGTGGACGCGCTCGTGCCCTTCGCTACTGCATGAACGGCTGTGCGCAGCGCCTCATACAGCACCCGCTCCGCTCCCGTAAGCCGTTCGCCCACGGCCTTGGAGCGTAGCACGGCGGTGCTCTGCCGGTTCATGATTTTTTGAATATATCCCTCCGCCAGGGCGGTCAGATCGTCGTCTGAGTCGACATAATCATATACGGTTTCTCCTGGCAGAATCACTGCGTCTTCCGCCTGCGCGGAAACCAGCCCTGCCGCCGTCAGCGTCCATACCAAAAGCAGCAGCGCCAGCCGCATCCACATTTCCTTTTTCACGGGATTCCCTCCATCCTGACGATAACTGAAAAACGGGTCAGTACATATTTTTACTACATTATTATATAATAAAACAGCGGCTTGCACAAGAAGCGTCTCTTAAAACAAGACTGAAATTTATTACGAAATGATTTTGATTTTATTAAAACAAAACGAATTTCTTGTCCTTTGTGTAAGGCGGATTTCCATTTTCTCCTGGAACAATTTCTCCTCTTCTTTCGTTCTATGGTCGTGGGGATTGTCACGGTCCCCAAAAATGTGGTATACTGGCAATGGTGTGATCCATTGATTGTAAGCTCCCTTTTTGCAAAGGAGATACCCAGTGAAAAACAAACTGAACTTTTTAAACCGTGCCCCCGCCGCGCCGGAGGACAGGACCTATGATCAGGAAGCGCCTTATGATCCGGAGCAGGAGGATTACCAGGAGGCTTACGCGCCGGAACAGGAAAACTACGGCCCCAACCAGCCGGATGAATTCCCGCCCTATGACGTCCCGCAGGAGGAATATCCGCCCTACGGCGGACAGGCGGACCCCTGGGCTTCCCCGGAAAACGCCGGGTTTTCCAACGAATGGCTGGGAGAGGATCAGGAAGCGCCGGAGGAAAAGCCTCCCAAGCGCACCATCTTCAAGCCCCGCACCCGCAAGCCCTCCTTCCTGCTGGCGGTGATCGTGAATTCCTTCCGGATGCTGATTCTGATGGTGCTCATTTTCTGCCTGGCAGGGGCAGGCGCGGTGGTGGGCGTAGCCAAGGCTTACATGGAAACCGCTCCTTCCCTGGACCTGACGGCCATCGACGATCAGGCCCAGACCTCCTTTATCATGGACGCCAACGGCAACCTGATCACCGACTACAAGGGCACGGAAAACCGCATCATGGTGTCCATCGACACCATGCCCGCTATCCTGCGCAACGCCTTTGTGGCCGTGGAGGACGCCCGCTTTTACACCCACAATGGCATCGACATCAAGCGCATCGTAGGCGCGTTCGTGAGCAATTTTATCACCGGCAGCCAGCAGGGCGGCTCCACCATCACCCAGCAATTGATCAAAAACACCCTGCTCAGCAGTGAGCAATCCTATAAGCGCAAGATCCAGGAAGCCTACCTGGCCATGCAGTTGGAGGTTCAGTACAGCAAAAACGAGATCCTGGAATCCTACCTGAACACCATTTACCTGGGCGAGGATTATTACGGGGTGAAGGTGGCGGCCTACAATTATTTCGGCAAGGATGTGCTGAGCGACCTGACATTGCGGGAATGCGCCATGTTGGCCGGCATGACCCGCAACCCTTACTACTACAACCCCCGCCGGAATTTTTACACCCGTCAGAGCGACACAACAGATTACAAAAAGGTCACCAACGACCGCACCGACTATGTGCTCCGGTGTATGTACGAAAACCAGTTTATCACCCACGAGCAATATCTGGAGGCGCTGAACCCCGCCCAGGCCACGGTGCTGGAAAAGTCTCCCTCCTCCACAGCCCTGTATCCTTACGCCCACTACGTGGAATACGCCATCCGGGACGTGGTGAAGACCCTGCTTTCCATCAACGGCCTGGAGGACAACGCCGCCAACCGCAGCAAGATGGAGCAGCAATTGCGCACCGGGGGCTACAAGGTGTATCTGGCCCTGGATACCCATATCCAGCAGATCGTGGAAGACACCCTGCAAAACTATTCCGATTATCCCGCCCTGCGGGACCCCTCCGATAAAATATACCGGGCCCGGAACGCCGACGGCACCTACGACGAAATCATCCAGCCCCAGGCGGCGGCCGCCGTGCTGGATTACCGCAGCGGAGAGCTCAAGGCCATCGTGGGCAGCCGCACCGCCCCCACCAAGCGAAAGACCCTGAACCGGGCGGCGGACATGAACATGCCGGTGGGCTCCTCCATCAAGCCCATTGCCGTGTACGCCCCCGCCATTGAAATGGGCGCCGGGGCGGGCACCATCCTGTATAACATGCCCTTGCCCATCCAAGGCTGGCGCGGCAGCGACGGCAAGGATTCCTGGCCCCAGAACTACGGCGGCTCCTCCTATCGGGGGCCTGAAACCGTGCGCACCGCCATCAAGCGCAGCGACAACACGGCGGCGGCTTACGCCCTGATGAATTTCGTGGGCGTGGACCGGTCGGCGGATTTCCTGCTGCGGCTGGGCGTGTCCGAAAACCACATCAACCGCACGCCCTTCGGCCTGGCCCTGGGCTCCAGCGGCATTTCCCCCATCGAAATGGCCGTGGCCTTCGGCGTGCTGGGCAACAGCGGCGTATATCAAAGCCCCATCACCTTCCTGGGCATTGCGGACAGCGCCGGGAATATCATTTACGACGCCCATGCCAACCAGGTGCGGCGGCAGGTGTTCAAGCCCGCCACCGCCTGGCTCACCGTGGACATGATGAAGGACGTGATTTCCTCCGGCACCGGCACCGCCGCCAAGATTTCCGGCCAGACCGTGGCCGGGAAAACCGGCACCAATTCCGACCAGAAGGGCGTATTCTTCGCCGGGCTCACCGGCTGGTACTGCGGCGCGGTATGGATCGGCCATGACAATTACAAGGCCCTCTCCTCCAAGACCACCGGCGGCAACAGCGCCGCCAAGCTGTGGAAGGCCTTCATGCAGCCCATTCACGCGGGCGCAAAAAACCGCGATATCCTGGAGGGCACCGCCGCGGACTACGGCCTGGTGAAGGTGACCACCTGCAACGTATCCGGCCAGCTGGCCACCGACGCCTGCCGCCGGGACGTGATGGGCTATGGCACCACCACCGATTACTGGCCCGCCGAAAGCGCCCCCACCGTGACCTGCCAGATGCATTACACCTTGGACGTGTGCGATCAGACCGGCATGCTGGCCACCGCCTACTGTCCCTCCCACAGCACTAAGGGCGTGGTGATCCTGCCCATCGGCCATCCGCTGTATGAATACACCACCAGTCAGTACGCTGCCGTGCTCACCGATTACCTGGGGGAATACGCCGCCCTGCGGCTGACCAGCGACGCCAACGCCAACGCCGCCCTGCTCCAATCCCGCACCTGCGTGCTGCACCAGTATTCCTCCTACGGCCCCACTTATGAGCAGACCTTTGTGGGCCAGACCCTGATGCCCGACGCTCAGCGGCTCCTTTCCCAGGCTCAGAGCCAGCTGGCCTCCACCCCGCCGGATCAGCCGGGCTACGCGGCGCTGTATGCCGCCATCAGCAATCTGAGCATGCTGCTTTCCTCCAGCCCCTCCAGCGACCAGCTGGCCGCCGCCATGGGCGAACTGACCCAGGCCATGGCCAACGCCCAGGGAAGCTGGTAAACCTCCCTATATAAAATGCGCGGCCCGCTCCGGAAAAGAGCGGGCCGCTTCATTTCATAGGATTTAGTTAAGAACCCAAATAGGCTTTCTGCACGGCGTCGTTATGAAGCAGCTCCTGGGCGGGCCCCTGCATGGTGATGGTGCCGGTCTCCATCACGTAGGCGCGGTCAGCCACGGCCAGGGCCATCTGGGCGTTTTGCTCCACCAAAAGGATGGTCACGCCCGTATCATGCAGCTCCTTCACGATATCAAAGATCTGCTCCACCAGAATGGGCGCCAGGCCCATGGAGGGCTCGTCCAGCATCAGCAGCCGGGGACGGCTCATGAGCGCCCGGGCCATGGCCAGCATCTGCTGCTCGCCGCCGGAGAGGGTGCCAGCGATTTGCTTTTCCCGCTCCTTGAGGCGGGGGAAGCGCTGGAACATTTCCTCCAGGCTGGCGGGGATTTCGCCCGGAGTCCGAGTGAAAGCGCCCATTTCCAGGTTTTCCCTCACGGTCATCTGCTGGAAAATGCGCCGTCCTTCAGGGCACAGGCTCAGGCCCTTGGGCACGATCTTGCTGGCCCCCAGGCCGCTGATCACCGCGCCGTTTAGCTCCACCGTGCCCTGGCGGGGCTTGAGCAATCCGGCAATGGTGTTCAGCGTGGTGGATTTGCCCGCGCCGTTGGCCCCGATCAAGGTAACGATTTCATTTTCGTACACCTCCAGGGAAATGCCCTTGATGGCGTGGATCGCGCCATAATACACGTGCAGCTCATTGACCCGCAGCAGAGGGGCGGCTTGCTGAATCTCGGTCATGCCTGTCCCTCCTTCTTTTTGCCCAGATAGGCTTCGATCACCACGGGATTGGCCTGGATTTCATCGGCGGTGCCCTTGGCGATGACCCGGCCAAAGTTCAGCACGCAGATGCCCTCGCACACGCCCATGACCAGGTTCATATCATGCTCGATCAGCAGGATGGCGATTTGGAACTGATCCCGGATCTTGGCGATGTTCTCCATCAATTCTTCCGTTTCCCGGGGGTTCATGCCAGCCGCGGGCTCGTCCAGCAGCAGCAGCTTGGGATTGGTGGCCAGAGCGCGCACGATTTCCAGCCGTCGCTGCACGCCGTAGGGCAGGCTGCCCGCCCGCTCGTCCGCCAGCTTTTCCATATCGAAAATGTGCAGCAGCTCCAGGGCCTTGTCATGCTGGCGGTTTTCCTGAATCCAGTACCGGGGCAGCCGGAGCATGCCGGAAAACATATCGTACTTGATTTGGTTGTGCAATCCGATGCGCACGTTTTCCTCCACCGTCATGTTGTCAAACAGGCGGATATTCTGGAAGGTGCGGGCGATGCCCAGCTTGCTGGCCTGGGTAATGGATTTGCCGCTCAGATCGTGGCCGTTGATCAGGGTGGCCCCGGTGGTGGGCTCATACACCTTGGTGATCAGATTGAACACGGTGGTTTTGCCTGCGCCGTTGGGGCCGATGAGCCCGGCGATTTCCGTTTTGCCGATGGTCAGGTTAAAGTCGTCCACGGCCTTGAGGCCGCCAAACTCGATGCCCAGATGCCGGGTTTCCAGCACGGGAATTTCGTTCACGTCCCGCTCCGGCACGATGGAATGGGAAGGCAGCGTGACCATTTTGGTGCCTGATCTGCGTTTTTGCTGGCTCATCGCGCCTCACCTCCCACAGAATCTTTTTTCCGGAACGGGGAAATCAGCCGGTTCACGAAAGCGCGGATGGTGGGATTGTTGGTGAAGATCATCACCAAAATCAGCACCACGGCATAGACCAGCATCCGGTAATCCGCAAAGGCGCGCAGCACCTCCGGCAGCACGGTCAGCAGCGTGGCGGACACGATGCTGCCCAGCACATTGCCCAGGCCGCCCAGCACCACGAACACCAGCACGTTGATGGACTGGTTGAAGGTAAACTGGGTGGGCACCACGGTGGAGGAGTTGAGCCCGTACAGGGCCCCGGCCATGCCCGCCAGCACGGCAGCGGTCACGAAGGCCATCATCTTGTACTTGGTCACATTCACGCCCATGGATTCCGCGGCGATGCGGTTGTCCCGGCAGGCCTTGATGGCCCGGCCCGCCCGGGAGTTCACCAGGTTCAGCACCACCACCAGGGTGATCAGGATCAGGATGAACCCGGCGGCAAAGGTGGAAATGGGCTTGATTTTCACCGCGCCCTTGGCCCCGTCCACCAGCATGGTCACGCCCTCGGGCAGCTCTTTATTCAGGAAGGAGAAATGCAGCTTCCCATCCCCCGCCCCAATATAGAGCACGTTGACCAGGCTGCGGATGATTTCGCCAAAGGCCAATGTCACGATGGCCAGATAGTCGCCCCTCAGGCGCAGCACCGGAATGCCGATCAGCGCGCCCACGATGCCCGCCAGAATGCCCCCCGCCGCAATGGCGATCACCAGCCGCAGGGTGGTATCCTGGATATCCCAGATATTCAGCAGCGCGCCGCTCACCACCGCGCCGGTATAAGCGCCCACGCTCATAAAGCCCGCGTGGCCCAGGGACAGTTCTCCGGAAATGCCGATGACCAGGTTCAGGGACACGGCCATCACGATCCAGCAGCAGATGGGCACCAATTGCCCTTTCAGGGAGCGGGAGATGGTTTTGTTGGCGATCATGGACTGAAGAATGATAAACGCGCCGATCACCAAAGCGAAGGTGACGATATTATAAATCAGGCGGACGCGCTTGGCTTTCGTCATTTTCATCCCGTTACACCTTCTCTCTCACCGGCTTGCCCAGCAATCCGGTGGGCTTCACCAGCAGCACCACGATCAGCACGGCGAACACCAGGGCGTCCCCCAGCTCGGTGGAAATATACGCCTTGCCGAAAATCTCGATGACCCCCAGCAGCACGCCGCCCAGCATGGCCCCGGGGATGGAGCCGATGCCGCCGAACACAGCCGCGGTGAAAGCCTTGATGCCGGGCATGGACCCGGTGGTGGGCTGCAAAATGGGATAGGAGGAGCACAGCAGCACCCCGGCGATGGCCGCCAGGGCGGAACCGATGGCGAAGGTGGCGGAAATGGTGCGGTTCACCTTTATGCCCATGAGCTCCGCGGCCCCCCGGTCCTCGCTGACGCAGCGCATGGCTTTGCCCAGCTTGGTATGGCTGATGAACAGGTTCAGCACCACCATCACCACGATATTGGTCAGAATGGTGAACACCGTGGCGCTGGACATGCTCAGCCCCCCCAGCCGCAGGATGGAATTGTTGATAAAGGTGCGGGGGAAGGATTTGGGATTGGCGCCCCAGATCATCAGCGCGATATTTTGCAGCAGATAGCTCATGCCAATGGCCGTAATCAGCACCGCCAGGCTGGCCGCCTGACGCAGGGGCCGGTAGGCCAGCCCTTCGATGGTCACGCCCAGCAGCGTACACACCGCCATGGCCACCAAAATGGCCACCACCGGCGGCAGTCCCCAATACTGCAAACCGCAGAAGGCGATATACGCGCCGATCATGATCACGTCGCCATGGGCGAAATTCAGCATCTTGGCAATGCCGTACACCATGGTGTAGCCCAGGGCGATGATGGCGTAGATGCTGCCAAGGCTCAGTCCGTTAATCAGGTTGTCCAGAAAAATCATGGCATACCCCTCATTCGTTTGGGATTCTTCGCGCTTGCCCGTTAATAAACGAAAAGGCGGGACTGACCCGCTTTGTCAGGCCAGCCCGCTTTTCATTCGCGGATGGAATGAAGCGTGAGAAAATTATTCAAACACGTATTCGCCGTTGACGATGGTAGCGGCCATAGGCGTCTTGGTGACGGCGCCGGAAGCGTCCCAGGTCATGGAACCGGTGATGCCGTCCACGGTGATTTCCTGCATGGCGGCGATCATCAGCTCGCACACCTGATCGGGCTCCATATCGCCGGTGATACCGGCCTTTTCAGCGGCTTCGATCAGGATATAGATGCCGTCATAGGCGTCGGCGGCGAACTGGATGGGGATTTCGTTGTAAGCGGCCTGATACTTGGTGACGAAGTTGACCACCTTTTCATCGGTGGAGGTGGCCACGAAGGGGGTCAGCAGCATGACGCCCTCGGCCAGGGAGGTGTCGAAGCCTTCCACGCCCAGGATGCCGTCCATGCCGTCCACGCCGAAGAAGATGGGCTTATATTCCTTGGCCGCGGCGGTTTGCAGGATCATGGAAGCAGGGGTGTAGTACATGGGCAGGAACACGATTTCCGCGCCCGCGTTCTGGGCGGCGGCCACCTGCACGGTAAAGTCGGTGGTTTCATCGGTGAAGGTGGTTTCAGACACGATTTCCAATCCCAGCTCCGCGCTCTTTTCCACGAAGGTGTCCCGGATGCCGGTGGAGTACACGTCGGCGTTGTTGTAAATCACGGCGATCTTGGAGCCCAGCTTGTGGTCAGCAATATACTGCGCGGAAGCGGAGCCCTGGT
>CAMOUF010000135.1 GCA_946626395.1 uncultured Clostridia bacterium | reverse complement strand
CGCCCGGCGCTTTTCCTTTCAGGAAGCGCCGGGACGGCCGACCGCCCTGCGGGCCGGTCGCCTCGTTCTCTTTTTCTCACGCCCGGCGCTTTTCCTTTCGGAAGCGCTATCAAATATTATACCTGTATTCCTTTGCAATTGCAAGCAAGAGAACGGCTGTTCGCCATATTTTCTGAGTGAAATATATTTGAAATAAATTATTAAAAATATCGAAATAATATAGTTATATATGTGCAATATATTGTGGCGTTTCAACCCATGTCGAACGAAATATAGTGGTTTCGGCAGCGTTCGACAGGATTTGCTCTTGTGTTCTTCCCTTCGACGGCGTATGCTGTTTTCGAGCAGAAATCTTCCCCGGTTTTCGGGGAAAAAGGAGGAAAACACTGATGACTAAAGCACTGGATTCCATGGCCCTGAACTGGCTGGAAGCTGCGCGGACCCCATTGCATGCCGCTTATGACCGGAAGGATGAAGAAGCTTGCCTTTCCTGCACCGAAAAAATTGACCAGACCCAGCTGGCCCTATGGCGGCAGGAAATCACAGAAAGCTGAGCTGGCGGGAGGCAGGCGCCTGGCTGCCTTCCCGGATGGGAACGCGCTGGACCTTTTCCTCCAGGACACCCAGAAAAGGAGAGGGGGGTCCCCCGCAGGTGAGGATCAGCGCTTCCCTGGCCCGGGTCATGCCCACGAACAGCAGCCGCCGTTCTTCTTCCTCGTTGGTTTCTTCCTGGGCGCTGGTCAGGGGCAGGCTGCCTTCTTCCATGCCCGCCACAAACACCACCGGAAATTCCAGCCCCTTGGCGGCGTGAAGGGTCATGAGCCTCACCGCGCCGGAGGACTTTCCGCCGCTCAGGCGCTGAATATCCCCTTCCTCTCCCAGCCGCAGGGCTTCCAGGAGAGCAGGAGCGGAATCAAAAAACACGGCGGTGTGAAGCAGCCGCTCCACATCCTTTCCCTGGGCCCCGGTCTCCCTGGACAATCTGTCCAGCAGGGATCGGGGCTTTTCCTTTCGCGCCCTGGGCAAATACCCCTTCACCGCGTCCACGAAAGGCGTCAGCGCGTCAAAGGGCGAAAGGGCCTGTTCAAAGGCTTCCGTGCCCTCCGAAAAGAGCAGCGGGAACGCTGCCTCCGTTCGCTGGATCAGGGCGTCGGGCACGCGCCAAAGGGGTTTCATCGCCCTGTGCAATCCGCCCGTCTGGGGTCCATTCAGCAGCGCATCCATAAATCCCAGCAGCGCCAGGTTCCTTTCCGCTTCCAGGAAATCACCCCGGCCCGACACCAGGCAGGGAATGCCATCGTGGTTGAGACAGCTTTCCATGATGTCCAGCTGCCGGTGGGTGCGGCACAGCACGGCCATATCGGAAAAGGCGTACCGGGCCCGCTCCCCTTTTTCAGCCTCCAGCATATCCGCGCCCCCGGCCAGCCGGGCAATTTCTTTGGCGATCCAGATATACTGCGCCTTTTCGTCCATGGCCTCCGCCAGCCGGACAGGCTCTTTGCCGGAAAGGACAGCCTTTAGTTCCCGCTCCCCGCCGGGATTTTCCCGGATCACGGCCAAGGCGCTTTCCAGGATGGGCGGAGCGGAACGGTAATTCTGTTTTAAGCGGATAAGATACGCATCGGGACGATCCCGCAGCAGATGGTCAAAGCAGGCAGCGTCCGCGCCGCGAAAGCCATAAATGGATTGATCCGGGTCGCCGATCACGAATAGATGACCGCCATCGCTCCAATGCTGAACCAGCTGCCGCTGGACGGGGTTGATATCCTGATACTCGTCCACCAGCAAATACCGGAACTGCCGCTTGCCCGTTACGGGCACGGCAAGGGCTTCCATGAGAATATCGTCCATATCCCGCAGGTTCATTTCCGCCAAACGCTGCTGATACTGCGCCAGAAGTCCTGCGGGCAGGCCCGCCGCGTCCAGGCCGTTTTTCCTTTGGGAAATCAGGCGCAGCGCTTCCGCCGGAGCCAAAAGCTCCTTGCGGTCATGGAGCAGAGCGGCCATGATTTCCCTGGCGGTTTCCCGGCTGATCAGGGGCTTTTTCGGAATCAAAGTAAGGCACACGCTGTGGAAGGTGCCGATGGTGATGCCCCGGCAGGCTTTCTTTCCCAGGCGCCTTTCCAGCCGTTCCATCATTTCCCGGGCCGCCTGGCGGGTGAAGGTGACGGCGGTGATTTCCTGGGGAGACACGCCCTTATCTTCCATCAGCCACAGGATGCGGCTGATCAGGGTGCCCGTTTTTCCGGTGCCGGGGCCAGCGATCACCGCCACCGTATCGGCCTGAGAACGGATGGCCATCTCCTGCTCCGGGTTGGGCTGAAAGGCGCTGGGCTGCACTGACTTTTCTTCCGGGGCGGCCGCCTTTTCAACCGCTGCATTTCTTTCTGGCTGCTGTTCCAACGGGAGTTCCCCCAAGGGAAGCAGGCTCGTCTGCCCGTTCAGCGCTTCCTGCTCCCCGGGACGGAACACGCGGATCACCCCGTATTCCCCATCATAGCCCCCCTGACGCAGCACCTGGCCCGCCCGCAGGCGGCGCACCGCCTCGGCGATCAGCCTGCCGCCCGCTTCCTCGATCTCCTCCAGGCTTCTTTCCCGCAGGATGGAAAACTCCGGCCCCAGCTTTTTCAGCAATTCAAAATAGACCGCCTGAGCCTTCTTGCTGGCGGCGGAGGTCTGCAGCGTTTCTCCCGCCAATTCCAGCAGGGGGATCAGGCTTTCAAAGGGCCGGGCCATGGGGCCGGGCTCCCGCCTGTCCGCCAGCTGCTCCACCCGGTTCAGCACACCAATGGTGATTTTCTTCCCGCAGACGGGGCAGCGGCCATCCAGTTTTCCCGTTTCCTCCGGATTCAGGCAGCACTGGCAGGCCCGGTGCCCGTCCAGGTGATACTTGCCCTCCTCGGGGAAAAACTCAATGGTGCCTTCCAAGCCCTCTCCGGTGTCCAGGGCCTTTTTCAATGCGGAGAAGCTCAATTCACAGGAAAGAAGATTCGCTTCCCTGCCCAGCTTTTGAGGCGAATGGGCGTCGGAATTGGACACCAGCAGATACCTGTCCAGGGAGGACAGGCGGCGGTTCATGGGCGGGTCGGAGGACAGGCCCGTTTCCAAAGCGTGGATTTGGGGCGTCAGATCGCCAAAGCATTCCTCGATGGTATCAAAGCCGGAAAACGCGCCGAACAGGGAGAAATGGGGCGTCCAGATGTGGGCGGGAATATAGATGGCTTCCGGGCAGGCGTCCAGCACGGTGCTGAGCAGATCCCGGCTGTCCAGGCCCAGGATAGGCCGCCCGTCGCTGTGCAGGTTGCCAATGGCCTCCAGCCGATGGGACACGTCCTCCGCCGCCTCGATGCCCGGCAGGATGATCACATGATGCACCTTCCGGGTTTTTCCGTCCCGCTTGTAGATGGTGCTGATTTCGCCGGTCACCACGAACTGGGGTTCTTTCGTCCCGGGAATGCCGCAGGGCAGGGCGTATTCCTTTTTCAGCCGGTACACGCCTTCCTCAGCGGGCTCCAGCATTTCCTTTAATTCCTCCCGCCATTTAGGGTGGGTGAAATCTCCTGTGCCCACCAGGTCAATGCCCTTATACCGCGCCCACAAATGAAGGTGCGGGGCGTCCCCTTCGCTGCTGGTGGCCCTGGAATACTTGGAATGAATGTGGAGATCGGCAATCTTCATGGTTTCCACCTTCCGCAGTAAAAAGCGGAGGAGCCGCTTAACGAGCAAAACTCCCCCGCTTTCATTTGTTTTTTGCTTATCCCTTGGCCTGAATACGGGACATGGCGCGCTTGAGCTTGGCCTCGGCGATGGCGAAGTCCCGGTCCTGGCGGTTCATGGCCTGGAGGCGTTCCTGGGCCTCGGTCTCGGCGCGCTTGGCGCGTTCCAGGTCGATATCATCGGCCCATTCAAAGGTGACGGCAATCACGCGCACTTCATTGTTGTTCACGCTCAGCATGCCGCTGTTGCAGGCGGCCTGGCGGGTGCTGCCCTCCCCGTCGGTGACGGTCGCCTGGCCGATCCCCAGGGGGATGGCAAAGTCGATATGCCGGGGCAGGATGCACACATCGCCGTTTACCGTGCGCAGGATGATCTTTTGCGCTTCGCCGTCAAAGACCATGCGGTCCGGCGTCACGATCTGCAAATGAAAGGTGGACATGGTCTATTCCCCTTCAACATGAATTCATTGATCAATCCAAATCCCAAGCAGATGCTTTGTCCTGCTTGGAACTTGGATCTGAGAACTTGGAACTGAGCAGAATTACTCGCTCTTCTTGGCCTTCGCCACCGCTTCGTCAATGGTGCCCACAAACAGGAAGGCGCTCTCGGGCAGGTCGTCGTGCTTGCCCTCGATGATTTCCTTGAAGCCCCGGATGGTTTCCTTGAGGGGCACATACTTGCCTTCCATGCCGGTGAACTGCTCGGCCACAGAGAAGGGCTGGCTCAGGAAGCGCTGCACCTTGCGGGCACGGGACACGATGAGCTTGTCCTCATCGCTGAGCTCGTCCATGCCCATGATGGCGATGATGTCCTGCAATTCCTTATCCCGCTGCAGAATGCTCTGCACGGCGCGGGCCACCTCG
>CAMOUF010000134.1 GCA_946626395.1 uncultured Clostridia bacterium | reverse complement strand
GGAAAAGACCCTGCTGAATAACCGGGAAAACCTCGGCTGCATGCTCACCGTCTATATGCTGAACGACGGCTACCAGATCACCATCGTGATGTAATGCTTTTTAAACGCGAATATAAGATAAAGGGGCTGCCTCATTGTGAGACAGTCCCTCATTTTTTTGCCCCGAGTTACTCAACTTTTCCATGAGTAAATGACATTCACTCTCAATAAGTGCAACGAAAAGCAGCAAGAATAAAGAAGTGTTGACAATCGAGCAAGAGATAGCCCTCCTTCCCACCAAATCACCACGAATAAAAAAGAATAGGAGCAGGATGTAAAGCCTGCCCCATACAATATAAAGATTAACTTTTCAGTCTTTCCAAATCGTTAAGAAACTCATAAATATTATCATAAGGAGACATCATAACCATCATTTTACAATTGTTTTGAGTCAGATCAAACATTATACTGTATTGAGCATCATATTTAGAACACTTTTCTAGTTCTCTTTGATTAGTCGCTTTTACTTCGTCTGTTAATCCTTCGTTTATAAACATTGTCAGAATGCTAATCCTACTTTCAATCATATCAACATATAACTGATATAGTTTTAGCATTCCATTTCCGTAGTTCTTAGGAGCATCCTTAGTTGCAAAAGTTAATTTAGAATATATTTCTGACATAGGTTTAGTAGCTAAACCTAGCGTTCTTTCAAAAGCTAACTTAACAGCAGTTGCTTTTTTCTTCTTACCAAGCAAACTATAATATACCTTTTTTTCTTCATTTGCGACTTTCACATAGAGAGGATGTAGTTCATCGAACAAATATAAAGAAGGACGAAGAAAATCAACCAAGGTAGTCTCTGTGTTATTCATCAAACTCATCCTTTCTATACTGATCGTTGCTTCTACACACTCCCAACGGTTATCTCTGCTTCAACCCTTGGACAATACATAGTATATCACACTCCGGCATAAAAGGCTAGGCATTTTTATAGCTTGTCGGCCTTAACAAGCTTGTAGAATGTTATTCTAGTCATCTCGGCCCTAGCAATAGCCTCTGTGACGGTAATATCGCCTTTGCGCCAAAGCCTTACCCGCTTTATAGAAGTTATCGCTAGCCTGAGCCTTTGAACGGCTGACGCGCCTTTCTTCATAGTTCTTGCGGTAAGTGTAGTCTCTGGGCTCGGCGTTAATCTCACGCTCATAAGCACTAATATCAGATGAACAAAAAGGAAAAACAGAGCCAACAAATTTCTCTCCCCGGATTCATTGCCAAGGGAAAGCGGGGATGATATAATAGAACGGCAAAGGAACGCGGGCGGATGCTCAAAGAAAAGCCCCATGAAAACGCCAAGGAGGACAGACCGACGGATGGCCAAGCAGCGCAGGAAGAAAAAAATCAGAAAGCCGGTTCAGACAAACGAAAAAGCAGCGCGGCAAAAGACGAAACAGCTGTTCCATCATGAGCATAAAAAGAAGGACACTTTTGCGGCGTCCAAGCCGGAAAACATCCGCACCCGCAAAATCGTCAGCATCGTATCCATCATTGGCATCGTGGTGGTCTTTTCTTTGATCGCTTATTTTGTTGGCCGGCCCCTGGTGCGGGAATTTAGGAATTCCCCGGAAACCTTCCGGGATTATGTGAAATCCCATTGGCTGCTGGGCCCCATCGTGATGATCGGCATCATGATGATGCAGGTGATCGTGGCGGTGATCCCGGGGGAGCCTTTTGAATTGGGGGCCGGGTTCGTGTTCGGCTGGGTGGAAGGCACCATCCTGTGCCTGGCGGCCACGGCGCTGGCTTCGGCGCTGCTGTTCCTGGCGGTGCGCAAGTGGGGCGTGAAGGTGGTGGAGCTGTTTTTCTCCCGGGAAAAGATCATGAAGTATTCCTTTATGCAGAATGAAAAAAAGCTGGATCTATTGGTGTTCATGCTCTTTTTGATCCCCGGCACCCCCAAGGACCTGCTCACCTATCTGATCGGCCTGACGCCCATGAAGCTGGGCTCCTTCCTGCTGGTGACCACCCTGGCCCGGATTCCCTCGGTGATTTCCTCCACGGTGACGGGCAGTCTGGCCCAGAAGGGCAGTTACACCGCCGCCATCATCACCTATGGCGTCACCGCCGTGATCACCGTGATCTGTATATATTTTTACCGCCGGATCTCCAAGCAGGAGAAGGGACAGACGGTGGAAGGCGATAGGAAATAGGCAATAGGCATTAGGCAATAGGAACGAGAGTTCAGAGTGAAGAGTTCAGAGTTCAGATCAATATCAGCTTGGAACTTGGAACTGACAGCTTGGAACTCTGCTGCCATCCAAGCTGAATCGGACACCCATTCAAGAAACCACGACCCAACAGATACTTATTTGTTTTTGAAAGGATACGGATGAAGGAAAGAAACCGTGTGACCGAGCTGCGCTCCGCCGCCCTGCTTTTTTTGACGGCGGCCATCTGGGGCTTCGCCATGGCGGCCCAGCGGGAGGGCAGCCGCTATTTGCAGCCCTTTACCTTTAACGCCGCGCGCTTTCCCCTGGGCCTGGCGGCGCTGCTGCCGCTGATGCTAATGGAATGCAAAAAGACAGGGGCCCCCTTCAAGCTCCGGGAAGCGGGCAAAGGCGCGCTCCAGGGGGCGGTATTGTTTCTGGCCTCCTTTCTCCAGCAGTCCGCCGTGGGGGAGGCCGGGGCCGGAAAGGCCGGATTTTTAACCGCCCTGTATGTGGTGATGGTGCCGGTGCTGGGGGTGTTCATTGGCAAGCGCACCCAGCTGACCACCTGGCTGGCGCTGCTGCTGGCCCTGCCCGCGCTGTATCTTTTGTGCGTGCCCAAGGGAGAAAAATTTTCCCTGGCCCCGTCGGACGGCATATTGCTGTTTTCCAGCGTGGTGTGGGCCGTGCAGATATTGATGATGGATCATTTTGTGGTCACGGTGACGCCGCTGAAATTATGCACGATGCAGTTCGCTTCTGCCGCGGTGCTGAACTGGATTTTTGCGGCTTTGTTTGAGCGGATTTCCGGAGAAAACCTGCTGCGGGCCCTGGTGCCCGTTGCCTACTGCGGCATCATGTCCACGGGAGTGGGATATCTGTTCCAGGCCATTGGCCAAAAAGGCTGCCGTCCCGCCTTCGCCGCGCTGATCATGAGCCTGGAATCGGTGTTCTGCGTGATTGCCGGGGCACTGCTGCTGGGGGAGCGCATGGACGCAAGAGGTTATATCGGCTGCGCCCTGATGCTGCTGGCGGTGCTGGTGGCACAGGCGGGGGGACTGATGCGGCTTGGCGAGGTGAAGGAGCATGTTTGAATTGGACGGGGAGGCTGTGCGCTATGGCGTGACGCCGGTGGAAAACAGCTTCCTGATGGATTATCTCCCCGCGGCCCGGGGCGATTATGTGAAGGTATATTTATGGGGCCTGTTCGCCTGCGCCTGCAAGGGGCCGGAATACACCCTGGAGGAAATGGCCCAGGAATTGTTTATGACGGTGCCGGAGGTGGAGGCCGCCCTGCGCTATTGGGAGCGCCGGGCCCTGGTGACCCGGGTCAGCGACGCGCCGCCCTCCTTCCGTTTTTATTCGCCCATGCAGCGGGCCAGCGCCCCCGCTGCCCTGCGGGTGGACATGGAATACGTGGGCTTTGCGGAAGCGGTGTACGCCGCCTTTGGGGACAAGCGGAAGGTCAGCCCCGGGGAAATCGCCCTGGCCTGGGAATGGGTGAAGGACGTGGGCCTGACCCCGGAAGCGGTGCTGATGCTGCTGCACCACTGCATGGCCCAGCGGGGGCCCCAGTTTTCCTTCAAGGCCGCCGAAAAGCTGGCAGTGAGCATGAAGGAGGCGGGGGTGGTCAGCCCCGAGGACGCGGAGAGCTTTTTGCAGCACAACCAAAGCATCCACGAGGGCGTGCGCAAGGTGCTGTCCCGGATGGGCAAGCGCCGCCTGGCCAGCGATGATGAACTGGCCCTGTATGAAAAATGGCTTTCGGAATGGCAGTTCGAGCCCCAGGCCATCCTGGACGCCTGCCGGGAAATGACCAGCGGCGACCCCTCCTTTAAGTATCTGGACAGCATTTTAAACGGCCTGCGCGCCCGCAGCGGGGCCCGCACCGGGGAGCAGGTGGCCCGGCAATTGGAGCAGGAGCGGCCGGAAAAGGATCAGGCCAGCAGCCTGTTTTCCGCCCTGGGCGTGAAGCTCACCGGCCCCGCAGCCGCCCTGGAATACCGGGAGCTGAGCAAAGCGCAGCCCCACGCCGTGCTGCTTTTGGCGGCGGAGGAATGCCGCCGGAAGGGAAAGAACCTGGAATATATGCACTGGCTGGCGGAGGACTGGCAAAAGAAGGGCTATTGCACCGAAGAAGCCGTGAAGGAATATCTGGACAAGCGCCACGGCCTGGAAAGCCTGCTGCGGGAGGTATTCGAGGCCTGCGGCCACCGGGGCAATCCCACCGTGGCCGACCTGATGCTCTACAAAAAATGGCACGAGGAATGGGGCTATGACCAGGAAATGATCTGCGCCGCAGCCCAGCAGGCCAGCGGCGCCGAGGGCGGGAAAATCCCCTATTTGAACAAGGTGCTGGAAGCCTGGCATGAGGCGGGCATTACGGAGGTTTCCCAGGTGCAGGAAAGAAAAGCGCCTGCCGCCCGGGGAAAAACCAAATCCGTTTCCGCCCAGCAGTACACCCAGCGGGAATATACCGAGGCGGAGCTGCTCTCCGTGTCGGATGATTTGATCGAGGAAGCGAGGAAGTACCGTGGAAAATCAGGCATGGGCCCGGGTGACGGCGGAGCTTGAAAAACGCCGCGAGGGTGACGAACGGGAAAATGACCGGCGGCGGCAGGAAATCGCGGAAAAATATCCGGACCTGGAACGGCTGCTGGTCAAGCGCCATGAAATGGTGATGGGCGCGGTGCGCTTTTCTTTCGCGGGGAGCGAGGCCGCCGACCCGGAGCAGGCTATGCGGGAATACAATGAAAAGATCGCCGACCGCCTGTCCGCCTATGGGTATCCCCGGGATTATCTGACTCCGGTGTGCCAGTGCCCCCTGTGCGGGGACACGGGCTATGTGTACGAAAACGCCATTCAGAAGCGCTGCGCCTGCGCCCTGGCGCTGTACCAAAAGGCGCTGACCCAGGAAGATCCCGGCGGCCAGGAGCCCTCCTTCGCCCGCTTTGACCCCGCCCGCTTCCCGGACACCGCCCTGCCCGGGGCTGACGTGACCCAGCGGGAATGGATGCTGGCGGTGCGGGACAAATGCCTGCAATATGCAAGGAGCGCGGGCACAGGCGAAAAAAAGACCCTGCTGCTCCACGGCGGCAGCGGCCTGGGGAAAACCTTCCTGCTCCGCTGCGTGGAGGAGGAGGCCCGAAGCCGGGGGGTCGATTGTCTGTTCGTGACCGCCTATGATCTTCTGGTCAGCCTGAAAAACGCTTTCTTTTCCGGGGGCAAGGACAGCGCGGAGATGTACTTTGACGCGCCGCTATTGCTGATTGACGATCTGGGCATGGAGCCACTGATGGAGAACATCACCGTGGAGCAAATCTATAATTTGCTGAATGCCCGTCTGAGCCGCGGCCTGTATACCGCCCTGACCACCAACCTGACATTGGATGAGTTGAAACGGCGTTACACTGAGCGGGTGGCTTCCCGCCTGCTGGACACCCGAATCGGTATGGCCCTTCATTTTGTGGGACGGGATATCAGGCTTTTAAAGAGTGAGGAGTTAATAGTTATTCAGCGAAGCGCTGAACGATGAATTCCTAACTCTTCCCTGATGCTAAAACGAACGAGGAGGTTGTTTTATGAGCGCTGTACTTTCCGAGGCGGAGCGGGCTGCGCGGCTCGAGGAAATCGAGCGGGTGGCGGCCCGGGGGCCTTTTCACGATACCTGGGAATCCCTGACCCAATTTCAGGCGCCCGCCTGGTACAAGGACGCCAAGTTCGGCATCTTCATTCACTGGGGCGTTTATTCCGTGCCCGCCTTCAACAATGAATGGTATCCCCGGAACATGTATATCCAGGGCACGCCGGAATTTGAACATCATCAAAAGACCTACGGCCCCCATAAGGAATTTGGTTATAAGGATTTTATTCCGCTTTTTAAGGCTGAGCGCTTCGACCCGGATGCCTGGGCGGCGCTGTTTGAGGAGGCGGGGGCCCGGTATGTGATCCCCGTGGCGGAGCATCACGATGGGTTCCAGATGTACGAAAGCAATCTGTCCCACTGGAACGCGGCGGAAATGGGCCCTTGCCGGGATACCACCCGGGCCCTGCAGCAGGCGCTGCATGCCCGGGGCATTCCCATGGGCGTCAGCAGCCACCGCATCGAGCATTGGTTCTTCCTGGGCCACGGCAAGGAATTTGATTCCGATATGAAGGACCCCATTCCCAAGGATCATCTCTACTGGCCCTCCATGCCCGAGCCCAAGGATCATTTCAACCGGGACGCCGAATGCCCGCCCTCCCAGGAATTTATGAACGACTGGCTGCTGCGCTGCTGCGAGCTGGTGGACAAATTCCATCCGGTGGTGGTTTATTTTGACTGGTGGATTCTGCAAAACGTGATGAAGCCTTACATCAAAAAGTTCGCCGCCTACTATTACAACCGCTCCCGGGAATGGGGTGTGGAGCCCGCCATCGACTATAAGCAGGACACCTTCATGCTGGGCTCCGCCGTGCCGGATATGGAGCGGGGCCACTTCGCCAGCACCCAGCCCTTCTTCTGGCAGACGGACACCGCCATCGCCAAGAACAGCTGGTGCTATACCGAGCAGAACGAATATAAAACGCCTCTGGAATTGGTGCGCACCCTGATCGACGTGGTGAGCAAAAACGGTACCCTGCTTTTGAACGTGGGCCCGAAAGCCGACGGCACCATCGGCCCCGAGGACACCGCCGTGCTCAAGGGTATCGGCGCGTGGCTCAAAGCAAACGGCGAAGCCATTTACGGCACCCGTCCCTGGCGGATATTCGGCGAAGGCAGCGCCAACGTGGAGGAGGGCCAGTTCGCCGAAAGCAAGGAGCAGGTCTATACCCCGGAGGACATCCGCTTTACCGTGAAGGGCGGCAGCCTGTACGCCGCCTTCATGGCCTGGCCGGAGGACGGAAAGGTCTGTGTCCGTTCCCTGTCCCTGCCCGCTTTCATCGGCGGCATCGAACGGGTGGAGGCCCTGGGCTTTGAAGGAAGCGTCCAGTGGAGCCGGGATGAAACCGGGCTGCATATCCAGGCGCCGTGGATTCAAAGCGAAATGCCCGTCGTATTCAAAATCACGATGCTATAAATCACATCGAGGAGTGAGGAGGAATTTCCATGGCTGCTTCTTCCCGTCCGCTGTCCCCGCGGAACGTGACCGTGACCGATCCTTTCTGGGCCCGGGAAATGGCCCTGATCCGGCAGGCGGTGATTCCCTATCAGTGGGAAGCGCTGCATGACCGCGTGCCTGACGCGGCCCCCAGCTGGTGGGCCCATAATATGCGGGCCGCCGCCCGGGCGGTTGCCGCGAAAAAGGCGGGCAAGCTCTATCTGGCCGCCCATCACTCCGATAAGATCGAAACCCTGCCCGAGGAAGGGAAGGCCCCCCTGGAGGACGCCTTTTACGGCTTCGTATTCCAGGACAGCGACGGCTATAAATGGCTGGAGGCTGTGGCCTATCAGCTCATGGCGAAGCCCGACCCTGCTCTGCAGGCCCAGGCCCAGGAGGCGGTGGACATGATCTGCGCCGCCCAGGAGGAGGACGGGTATCTGGATACCTTCTATACCCTCACGGGCCGGGAGCGGGCCTTTACCAACCTGCGGGACAACCATGAGCTGTACTGCCTGGGCCATCTGGTGGAGGCCGCGGTGGCCTGGCATCAGGCCACGGGCCGGGAGGATCTATTGGACGCCGCGCGGCGGTTCGCCGGATGCGTGGCGGAAAAGTTCGGCCCCGGCAAGGAACGGGGCTGCCCCGGCCACGAAATCGCCGAAATGGCGCTGCTGCGGCTGTATGAGGAAACGGGGGAAACCCAGTGGAAAAATCTGGCGGAATTCTTCCTGAACGTGCGGGGCACGGAGCCCAGCACCTTTGCCCTGGAGGAAAACGCCCGCCGCCGGGAAAAGGGCCAGCCCGAGCTGCCTGTCACCGCCGCCCGCTATGCATACCACCAGGCCCATATGCCCGTGCGGGAAATGAAGGAGGCGGTGGGCCACGCGGTGAGGCAGATGTATCTGTGCTGCGGCATGGCGGACGACGCCCGCCTCTCCGGGGATCAGGACATGGCGGCGGCCTGCCAGCGGCTGTGGGATTCCGTGGTTCATGAAAAGCTGTATATCACCGGCGGCGTTGGGGGCACCCACGTGGGCGAGGCTTTTTCCCGGCCCTATGACCTGCCCTCCGATACCGCCTATTCCGAAACCTGCGCCGCCATCGGCCTGGCCTTCTTCGCCCGGCGGATGCTGCAGCTGGCCCCCAAAAGCGGCTATGCCGATGTGATGGAGCAGGCGCTGTACAATACTGTCCTCTCCGGCATGGCCCTGGACGGCCAGAGCTTCTTTTACGTCAATCCCTTAGAGGTGGACCCCGATGCCTGCGAAAGCGACGCCAGGCTGCGCCATGTGAAGCCTGTGCGGCAGAAGTGGTTCGGCTGCGCCTGCTGTCCGCCCAACATCGCCCGCATCGTGTCCTCCCTGGGCAGCTATATCGCCACCCAGACCGATGACACCCTGTTCTTCCATCTCTATATCGGCCATGATCAGAAGGTCGTTTTGAACGGCCAGGAAATCAGTCTGCGCATGGAAGCCGATCTGCTCAAGAGCGGCGAGGTGCGCCTGTCCGTGCTCTCCGGCCAGGCCGACGGCGTGCTGGCCTTCCGGGACCCCGCCTGGGCCGGAAACGCCCATGTGGTGATTCCCGCCGGGGTCAAGAGCTGGAGCGAAGAGGGCTACCTCTACGCCAAGGGCCATTGGAAGGAGGGCGACACCGTCACCATCCATTTCACCATGCCGGTAAAGGCGGTGACCGCGTCTCCCCTGGTCCGGGAAACCCTGGGGCAGGTGTGCTTCACCCGGGGTCCGCTGGTGTTCTGCGCAGAGGAAGCGGACAATGGGAAGCCATTGCATCTCCTCTTCGCCTGCCCGGACCGGGTGGCCGAGGCCCAGGAAAAAACCATGCTCATCGACAGCGTGCCCCTGCCCGCCCTCACCGTGCCCGGCAAGCGCATGCGCGCCCCCGCGGAACACGCGCCCCTGTATCAGCCCTGGACGCCCGCCGATCTGGAAGATACCCTGATCACCCTGGTGCCGTACTTTGCCTGGGGCAACCGGGGAAAGGGTGAAATGCGGGTGTGGCTGCGGGAGGATAAAGAGTAAATCCGAATCTTTTTGGTTAATATGAAACGGAAAACGGACGTATCATGCGATCAAATGAACAGGCGGAAGGCACACAGCCTTCCGCCTGTTTGAATTCATGCTTTTATTCCATCAGCCGTTGCCGGTATAGTAGTCGACCATGCGCAGCTCCGGCTCCACCAGGACGATAAAGGTTTTGCCGGAGGATTCATTGTATTCGGCGTCCACCTCCACGTACAGGGCATCGGGGGTTTTCACATAGCCGATGATGTGGATGTCCTGAAAATACTGGGTTTCTCCGGGCTCCAGGTGTTCAGCCACGTCCAGGCAGTATTGAATGATTTCGTTTTGCCTGTTGACGGAAAGCAGCCAGGCGTCGCTTTCCTGGGTGTCGTAAGTGCCCACCAGGTCCTCCAGGTAAAAGGGATCGAAGCCGTTGGTAACGTTCCAGCAGCCGGAGCCGTCCACCGATACGGAAACGGTATACCTGCCGTCTTCTCCAGAACGCTTGGCGACCACGTCATAACAAGGCTTTCCCCAGGGCCCCACGGAGATGCCATACATCTGCCATTCAAGGCTTTTGTCCGTTACATCTATCTTGAAATCATCGGAGGCTAAAACGCGCTGAGCGATCTGGATGGCCTGCTCCTGGGTGGCCACGGCGTTTTCGCTTTTCAGGGCTTCGGAAACGTCCATCACTTCATACGCCCGTTCCTTGCCGCCGTTTTCCCAGAAGGAGGGCGTTTCGCCGTAGGCGGCGGTGCCGAAAGCCATCACCAGCAGCAGGCTGGCGGTGGCGGCAAAGGCGGCGGACAGGGCTTTTCCATATTTCCCGCTCCGCAGGATGCCGCTCACACGGATTTTCAGCTTGCGGCCCGTCATGCTCATGCCGGTGGCCAGCATGGGCAGGCCCGGTACCGGCCGCCGGGTGACGGCCTGGATCAGCGTGCCCGCGTATTCCCTGCGCCCGTCCTCGTCCATGTCCTTCGTCACATTGTCGTCGCAGCGCAGTTCCCGGTCCATGCGGCTCATGGCGGCGGCGGCCCAGACCAGGGGATTGAACCAGTGCACCGCACAGCAGATCAGGGCCAAAAGCGTCCACAGGTGATCCTTGGCCTTGTAATGGCAAATTTCATGGGCCAGCATCTGCTTGGCCTGGCGGGGGTCCGCGGCCAGGGGCAGGGCGATGAAGGGATGGATCACGCCCACCAGGCAAGCGCTGGACAGGGGGTCCGTCAGATAAACGGGCAGGGGCCGCGCCTGATGCTTTTCGCACAAGGCCGGGTAGTACGCCTGCATCTCTCCTTCCAGGGTCCCCATCCTGTTCTTTTTCAGCTTCCGTTGAAACCTTACGTTGGCAATCACGAACCAGCCCGCCACGGCCAGCACGCCCAGGAGGTATATTCCCATCATCAGCCGCGCGCCCCTGCCGTTGACCATGCCGCTGGAAACGCGTCTCAGCAGCCGGTAGTCCGCCTCCTTCGCGGCTTCGGGATAGGTCATGCCCTGATCAAGCTTGGCTTCTAAGTTGGTGAAGGTGGCGTCGTTCAGGGCGTCGTGCACCCGAATCTGCACCTGGGCGGCGATGGGCCGGATGGCGTCGGGCTGCTGGTTGTACGGGGTCACGATCTCATTGATCAGGGGATTGGGCAGGCTCAGGGGCAGCAGCAGCCGGAGGGCCACCAGCAGCCAGGCAAAGCACAGGGCCCGGCTGCCCAAACGCCCCCGCAGGAATTTCCGAATGGGGATCAAAAGCAGAATGGCGATCCCCGCGATCAGATTGGCCTCGATGAGAAAATTATACAGCACCGCGTTGCGCATAGCGATTCCTCCTTTTTCCTTGGCAATGGGGAAAACGTACTTCCTGTACAGTAGGACGAATGAAAAAGCGGATTTGTTTCACTGGCAAGCAGGAAAGGCCTCACTTTTTTCCGTTCCTGCGCATCATGTCCATCAGCTCGTCCATTTCTTTTAAGGTGATTTCGCCGGAATCCACCAGATGGTTGATCAGCAGCGAGGCTTTGCCGGAAAAAACGTGGCTTAAGAATTTCTTTGTCTGCTGGGTGGACGCTTCCTCCTGGGTCATCAGCGGTGTATACCGCTTCACCTGCCCGGATTCGTCCACCGCCACGGTGCCCTTTTCCTGCATTCGCTTCAGCAGCGTGATCACCGTGTGGCGGGTCCAGCCGGTGGTGGGCTCCAGGGCCTTTGTGATTTCGCTCATGGTGCGGGGCGCATGATCCCACAGCACCTCCATGATTTTCCATTCGGCCTCCGTGCAGCGGTCAGGCATAGAAAAGCCCTCCTTTCAAAAGATGGTAGACAGCTGTTTACATATAGTATACATGCGTCTACCACGTCTGTCAAGGGGAGGAATTGTAACAAAAAAACCGCCGCCCTCCTCTTGGGGAAGGCGGCAGCCTGAAAAAGAGAAAGCGCTTATTTGGCTTCCAGGAATCCGTACACGCCCGCGGCCAGGGCAGCGCCCGCCAGGGGCCCCACGATGAACACCCACAGCTGGGACAGGGGCGCGGCGTTGCCGTTCAGCAGAGCCACCAGGGCGGGGCCGAAGGAACGGGCGGGGTTTACGGAGGTGCCGGTGAGGCCGATGCCCAGGATGTGCACCACCACCAGCGTCAGGCCGATCACAAGGCAGCCGAAGGAGCCGTGGTTGGCCTTTTTGCTGGTCACGCCCAAAATGGCGGTCACGAAGATGAAGGTCAGCACGATCTCCACGATCAGGCCGGCCACGGCGCTGCCGTTTACGCCCGCCAGGCCGTTGGCGCCAAAGCCGCCGGTCATGTCCTGCACGCCGCCAAGGTTGAAAATGCCGGCCAGCAGCCCGGAGCCCGCGAAAGCGCCCGCGCACTGAGCAATCACATAGCCCACGAATTCGCCCGCGCTCATGCCGCCGGAGAGCAGCACGCCCAGGGACACGGCGGGGTTAATGTGGCAGCCGGAAATATTGCCGATGGAATAAGCCATGGCCACGATGGTCAGGCCGAAGGCCAGGGCAGTGAGGATGTAGCCACCGCCATTGACAGCGTCGCAGCCCACCAGCATGGCCGTGCCGCAGCCCAGGATCACCAGGGTGGCTGTGCCGATGAACTCGGCAAGGTACTTTTTCATAGAGGTTTCCTCCTCGGATGTAACTCACGCCTCAAGCGTGGTTTGTCTATTATATCACAGGACGGGATCCCCTGGCAACGGAAAAACAAAGAAAAAAAGGGGCCGGGTTGTAACAATCTCTCAATCAAAATCAAATCAAAATCTTTCCCGGGAAATGCAAAGTTATTTACAACGAATTGTCAATCTGGTATAATAAAAGACGGCAAATGGATCAATTCAATAAAAGGAGGATTTCCATGAAGAAGTTTCTCTCCCTGCTTCTGGCGCTGGTGATGGCCCTGTCTGTGACCAGCTTGGCCTGGGCGCAGGACGCTGAAAAAGCGCCCCTGATTCCCGGTACCTACGAGGCCACCGGCACCGGCTACAACACCAAAGTGCCTGTGACTGTGAAGATCACTGTGGATGAAAACGCCATCACCGCCGCCGAGGTCAACGCGGATGGCGATGAACCCTTCGGCGTGGCCTATGCCGAGCAGTACGCCGCCGCCCTGATTGGGCGCACCGACGGCGAAATCGACGCCATGACCAATGGCACGTACACCCGCAACGCCGTTTGCGAAGCCGTGGCAAAGGCTATGGCTCAGGCCCGGGGCGAAGCTCCTGCTGAAGCAGCCGCTCCCGCCGAGGAAGCCGCTCCTGCTGAAGCAACCGCTCCTGCTGAAGCAGCCGCTCCCGCCGGAGTGCTGACCGGCTCCGCCAAGGGCTTTGCCAGCGACGTAAAGGTGGAATTCACCACCGAGGACGGCAAGATCACCTCCCTGACCGTGGACGATTCCGCTGAAACCTACACCATGGCCGGCATTCAGCGGGCCGATTCTGTGGAAAAGCTCATCGCCGCCATTCTGGAAGCGGGCACTGTGGAAGGCATCGACGTGAAAACCACCGCCACCTTCACCAGCACCGCCGTGGTGGAAGCCATCAAACAGGCGCTGGCGGGGGGCGTGAGCACCGAGCCCATTTCCTTCACCCCCGGCGAATATGAAGCCACCGCCCAGGGCTACAATGGCCCCACCACTGTGAAGGTGACTTTCTCCGCCGATAAAATGGAAACGATCGAAGTGACCGCCACAGCCGAAACCAGCCATGTGGGCGACGTGGCCTTCGATATCATGATTCCTGAAATGATCGAAGCCAACGGCTCCGGTGTGGATGGCGTGTCCGGCGCCACCTTCTCCACCCGCGCTCTGCGCAACGCCGTCAACGACGCGGCCCAGCAGGCCGGCTGCACCAACCTGGACGCCTTCAAGGCCGCCAAGGTGGAGCACAAGGCAGGCGATCCCATCACCCTGGATTACGACGTGGTCATCGTGGGCGCGGGCGGCGCTGGCATTGCCGCGGCGGCCCAGGCAGCCCAGGACGGCTCCACTGTGCTGGTCATCGAGAAGAACGCCGAAGTGGGCGGCAACACCCTGGTGTCCGGCGGCCAGTATCAGAGCGTGATGCCCTATCTGGTCTGGGATCCCGCCGATCCCGACGCGGCCAACGGCGTGTATGCCTTCAACGGCCAGACCTACGACAAGGTCAAGTCCGTCCAGGGCTGCATCAACGAGCTTAAAATGATCCTGAACTGGAGCGAAGAGCCCTTCGACGCGGACTACTACAAGGACCATGAATTCGTGGCGGGCGACGCCATGGAGCTGTCCAAGCATGGCGTCCACGCGGAATATCTGCCCACCCTCCAGGCGCTGAAGGCTGAAATCAAGGCTTACCTGGCCTGGGCCCAGCCCCAGCTGGACGCGGGCGTGCCTGAAAACCAGCTGACCCTGTTCTCCACCATCAACCTGCATGTGTTCCAGACCTACTACGGCGGCCTGCGTCCCTCTGCCGACGGCACCCAGTGGATGTATGGCGACGTGGCGCTGGTGCGCCAGTTCATCGAGGGCGGCCAGGGCCTGAAGGAATGGCTGGAAGCCCAGGGCTCCGCTTTCGTGGAAAACACCCAGCCCACCCTGATCGGCGCGCTGTGGTATCGTGAAAATGAATACGCGGGCGCCAACGTGGATGTGGACGGCGACGGCGAAACCGAATTCTACGCCGACCGCTGGGGCAGCTATTTCATGGCACCCATGAATACCGTGCTCAAGGCCAATGAAAAGAACCGCATCATGCTGCGCACCACCGCCAATGAACTGATCGTCACCGACGGCCGCGTCACCGGCGTGAAGGCTTCCCTGTACGACGGCACCGAAGTGACCGCCAACGCCGCCAAGGGCGTCATCCTGGCCACCGGCGGTTACGCCGCCAACATTCCCCTGGTGCTGGAAAAGAACGTGTACTGGTCCGAAGAATACGTGACTGCCAACACCAAGACCACCAACCGCCCCTCCCTCCAGGGCGACGGCATCGCCATGGCGGAAGCCGTGGGCGCCGCCACCACCGGCATGGGCTTTACCCAGATGATGCCCATTTCTTGGGTGGACAACGGCAACCTGGCCTTCGGCGGCGGCAACTATGCCTGCTGGATCAATCCCACCACCGGCCATCGGTTCGTGGACGAAGGCAGTGAACGCGACGTGCTGTCCCTGGCGGAATTCCGCAACGGCATTTCCGTCAACGGCACCCCCGGCGTGTTCCTGGAAATCTACAACGCCACAGAGCGCATCCCCGGCCCGCCCTCCGCACAGCTCACCGCTGAGGACTATGAAGGCCGCTACTATCATGTGAAGGGCACCGTGGAAGCCTTCACAGAGCTGTTCGCCAAGCTGGAAGGCGTCACCGCCGATCCCGCCCAGGTGCTGGCCACTGTGAAGGCCTACGACGCCGCCGTCATGGGCCAGGGCGAATATCCCGACGTGGGCAAGGCCATCGCTTCCCGCTGCGTGGGCAATGTGGACAAGGACGAAAACGGCAATTATCTGCCCGATACCTATAACCTGGAAGGTGCGGATCTGATCGTGCGCCTGATGGCCCCCTCCACCCACCACACCATGGGCGGCGTGAAGGTGGACACCCAGCGCCATGTGCTCACCGCTGACGGTACTATCATCCCCGGCCTGTACGCGGCTGGCGAGGTCACCGGCGGCATCCACGGCGGCAACCGCCTGGGCGGCAACGCCATCGTGGAAATCTTCGTTTCCGGCCGCACCGCCGCCAAGGCCGTGGCCGAGGACAACAAGTAATCCTTTCCCCTTGATACGCCGCAGGCCCCCGAATGATCGGGGGCCTGTTTTCAGTTGGGAAAAAAGAACAGCCGCCCTTTCCGGCGGTTGTTCCAGGCATTCGTTTATTGAAAATTTGTAACTGTTCAGTTATGGAAAGAAAACAGGAAAGCGGTATCAAATTCTAAGTTCTAAGTAAATAGTGATCAATTCAAAATAATTCATTTTTATACGTTAGTTAGTAAAATAACAGGTAGGGGCGGATATCATCCGCCCGTAAAAGCGGCACCACGTATGTTGGGGAACCCAGTACACGCAATGATTCTCTTGAGCGGGCGGATAATATCCGCCCCTACCCATTGTCCATTCTTTATAGCGTATTTTTATGAGCTGAATTGAATTGATCAGTCTATACCTAAGAACAATCGTCTTGAATTATCTGCGTGCCCTATTGCGCTTGACAAAATCCAGCTTAGAACTTGGAACTTACAGCTTAGAACTCGGGTTCGATCCAAGCCACAAAGGACCATGTCTGGACAGATACGAAAATTCTTTAATCCACGGGATGATTCCGGTAATAGTTGATCAGGCATCCGTCGGCGATGATCTCCCGCTCGTCGGGGGTCAGCTCGCCCAGGAACAGGGAGAAGGGCGTTGCTTCGCCGCCGGGCTTGACGGCATAGGCGGTCATTTCTTTTTTGCCCTCCAGCACAGCCTGACGCACGCCGGGCACGAACACCCAGTCCCCCAGGGCGAAGGCGGAGGCGTCCTGCACCTGGAAGGGCACGATGCCCCAATTGATGCAATTGCTGCGGTAGCGCTTAGTGGCGTATTCCTTCACCAGGTTGGCGCTGGCCCCCAGCACCCGCTGGCAGGAGGCGGCCTGCTCCCGGGCGGAGCCGTCGCCGGGCTTTACGGCAAAGATGGTGGAGCCGATGTCCGTGTGTGCAGGATCAACGGAAACCACTTTGGACAGGGCTTCGTAAACCTTCTTGACTTCCTCCGGCAGTTCCTTTCCGGCGGCCCGGTCCCGCTCCAGCTGACGCACTTCCTTGCTCCTGCCCACATAGCCCGGGTCCTTCCGGCTCAGGGTAAATTCGCTGAGGCGCTCGGGGTTGGAGCGGTAGGAGGAGGCTTCCCCGGAGGGAATCAGCTCGTCGGTAGTGGTGACGGGGTCGGTGATGTAGGAGCATACCTTCAAAAGCAAATCCTGGGTCAGGGCGGGTTGCTCCGGCCAGTCCTTGATGTTGGGGCCGAACTTCAATTCGTGTTCAGGCTCCGCCTTGCCAAAGCCGAAGTATACCCGCTTGTCGTAAACAGATTTGTCGAAGGCATAGGAATAGCGGTGATACTGGATATCCAAATCCGTGGCAGGGGTCAGCTTGCCATGGTGGATGGCGGTGGCGGCGATGGAACGGGCGTCCATCAGGGCTACGCCGCTCATTTGCCCTTCGCCGGGCTTGCTGCCCTCCCGGTTGGGGAAGTTGCGGGTGGTATGGCGGATAGACAGCTCCCCGTTGGCGGGGGTGTCGCCCGCGCCGAAGCAGGGGCCGCAGAAGCATTCCCGCACGATGGCCCCGGCGGCGGCAATGTCCGCCAAAGCGCCGTTCTTCATCAATTGCAGATAGGCGGGCATGGAGCCGGGATACACGCTCATGGTGAAGGCTCCGTTGCCGGTGCTCTGCCCCCGGAGAATATCCGCCACGGCGCAGATGTTGTCAAAGGTGCCCCCGGAGCAGCCAGCCACCAGGCCCTGCTCCACCCATACGCCGCCGTCATGCACCTTGCTTACCAGATTTAGCTTGGCCCCCACGATCTGCTGATTGGCCTTTTCCTGGCAGTCAAACAGGATATCCTTGGGGTTTTCCAGCAGCTCCCGGATGGTGATCACGTTGCTGGGATGCATGGGCAGGGCAATGGAGCTTTCGATTTCGGAAAGATCAATGTACACGCAGCCGTCGTAGTACGCTACGTCGGCGGGCTTTAATTCCCTGTAATCCTGGGGCCGGCCGTGAATGGCCAGGTATTCCTCCGTGGCCTCGTCCGTTTCCCAGATGGAAGACCAGCAGGTGGTTTCGGTGGTCATCACGTCGATGCCGTTGCGGTATTCCATGGGCAGGTTCTTGATGCCGGGCCCAACGAATTCCATCACCTTGTTTTTTACATACCCGTTTTTGTACACCGCGCCGCAGATTTGCAAGGCCACGTCCTGGGGCCCCACGCCGGGGCGGGGCTCGCCCTCCAGATAGATCAGCACCGCCTGGGGCCGGGCCATGTCGTAGGTGCGGCCCACCAGCTGCTTGGCCAGCTCACCGCCGCCTTCGCCCACGCTGAGGGCGCCGATGGCCCCGTAGCGGGTGTGGGAGTCGGAGCCTAAAATCATTTTGCCGCAGCCCGCCATCATTTCCCGGTTGAAGGAGTGGATCACAGCCATGTTGGTGGGCACGTACACGCCGCCGTATTTGTGGGCCGCGGAAAGGGCGAACATGTGGTCGTCCTCGTTGATGGTGCCGCCCACGGCGCACAGGCTGTTGTGGCAGTTGGTGAGCACATAGGGCATGGGAAATTCCTTCATGCCGCTGGCCCGAGCGGTTTGGATGATGCCCACGTAGGTGATATCGTGGCTGGTGAGGCTGTCAAAACGCATTTTCAGGTGTTCCATGTCGCCGCCTTTGTTGTGGGGCTTTTAAATGCCATATGCGAATGTTCTCTTTTCCGCTTCTTCTTTTGGTACGGG
>CAMOUF010000133.1 GCA_946626395.1 uncultured Clostridia bacterium | reverse complement strand
TGCAGGTGATGCATGCCCGGGATATGCAGAAAACCTCCGGCAGGCAAAAGATCGTGAAATTCCTGAGCCAGTTCGGCGTTTACCTGTTCCTGCTCATTATGGCCGCCATCGTGCTGTTCCCCTTCTACTGGATGATCATTTCGTCCCTGAAATCTCTGGCGGAATACCGCCTGAGCCCCCCCACCTTCTGGCCCGCTCAGGTGCTGCTTTCCAACTACGCCGACGCCTTCACCACGGCCAGCCTGGGCGTGCTGTTCAAGAACACCATGATCGTGGGCGTGGTGAGCACCCTGCTCTCCCTGGTGATCACCATTTTCACGGCCTTCGCCTTCGCCCGCCTGGAATTCAAGGGCAAGGAGCTGCTCTTTGCGGCCCTGCTGGCCACCATGATGATCCCCGGCGAGCTCTTTACCATCGCCAACGTTGCCACCGTCACCAACCTGGGCTGGCGCAACACCTACACGGTGCTGATCGTGCCCTTCCTGGTGAGCGTGTTCTACATCTATCTGCTGCGGCAGAACTTCCTGCAGATTCCCAATGAGCTGTATCTGGCCGCCAAGGTGGACGGCACCAGCGATTTAAAATACCTGTGGAAGGTGATGGTGCCTCTTTCCCTGCCCACCCTGATTTCCATTACCATCCTGAAAATGATGGGCGCCTGGAACAGCTACATCTGGCCCCGCCTGGTGGCCAACGACGAAGCCCACCGCCTGATCACCAACGGCTTGCGCAACGCCTTTACGGACACCACCGGCGACGTGAATTACCCCGTCCAGATGGCCGCCGTGGCCCTGGTCAGCGCGCCGCTGTTCCTGGTGTTCGTGTTCCTGCGCAAGTACATCATGTCCGGCGTCAGCCGCAGCGGCATCAAGGGATAAGTTTCTGGGGGAAACCGCTTTTTGCAGGCCAAAAAGCGGGTTCCCCCAGACCCCCTTCCGAAAAAGCCGATCATGGCATGCATCGTTCCTCTATTGGTTATTTGGCTTATTGCCTATAACATATCAATCATTACTCAACAAAAGGAAGGAAGGAAAATCAAGATGAAAAAAATCGTCTCCATGCTCCTGCTTCTCGTGATGGTTTTCAGCGTTTGCAGCTTTGCCGGCGCGGAAGCCGCCCCCGCCTATGACGGCAGCGACGTGACCATCACCTTCTACCACACCATGGGCGCCAACCTGACCGCCGTGCTGGACGCCTACATCGAAGAATTCAACAAGCTCTATCCCAACATCCACGTGCAGTACACCGCCGTGGGCAGCTATGACGACGTGCGCGACCAGGTGTCCACCGAAATCACCGTGGGCACCCAGCCCAACATCGCCTACTGCTATCCGGACCATGTGGCCCTGTACAACCTGGCCAAGGCCGTGCAGACCCTGGACAAGTACATCGACAGCGACACGGAAATCACCCGGGCCGACGGCACCACCGAAATCCTGGGCCTGACCGCGGAACAGAAGGCCGACTTCATCGAAGGCTACTACAATGAAGGCCTCCAGTTCGGCGACGGCAAGATGTACACCATGCCGCTTTCCAAGTCCACCGAAGTGCTGTACTACAACAAGACCTTCTTTGACGCCAATGACATTCCCGTGCCCACCACCTGGGACGAAATGGAGCAGGTGTGCGCCAAGATCGTGGAGATCGACCCCGCCAGCATCCCCCTGGGCTATGACAGCGAAGCCAACTGGTTCATCACCATGACCGAACAGCTGCAGACCCCCTACACCAGCGCCACCGAACCCCACTTCCTGTTCAACACCGAAGAAAACCGCGCCTTCGTCAAGCAGTTCCGCGAGTGGTATCAGGAAGGCTACATGACCACCCAGAAGCTGTACGGCGCTTACACTTCCGGCCTGTTCACCTCCACCGGCGATATCAAGAGCTATATGTCCATCGGCTCCTCCGCCGGCGCCACCTATCAGCGCCCCGCCAAGGACGCGGATGGCAACTATCCCTTTGAAGTGGGCATCGCCACCATCCCCCAGGCCAACCCCGACAACCGCAAGGTCATTTCCCAGGGCCCCTCTCTGGTGATCTTCAAGAAGGCCAACGAGCAGGAAGTGATCGCTTCCTGGCTGTTCGTTAAATTCCTCACCACCAACGTGGACTTCCAGGCCGAATTCTCCATGGCCTCCGGCTATGTGCCCGTGATCAAGTCCGTCACCAACAATGAAGTGTACGCCGACTTCCTGGCCAAGGCCGACGGCGGCGACTATGTGTCCGCCCTGAGCGCCAAGGTCTGCCTGGAGCAGCAGGACGCTTACTACACCTCCCCCGCCTTCAACGGCTCCTCCACCGCCCGTGACGAAGCGGCCGCCCTGCTGCCCGCCTGCTTCACCGTGGCCGACGGCACCGATGTGGACGCCGAAATCGAAAAGCTGTTTGAGAACGCCATCGACAAGTGCAACTACAGCCTGTAAGGCCTGACAGGAGGACGCCATGAAGCATTGCAAAACATCCATGGCCCTCCTGGCCGCCCTGCTGCTGGCGGTTTCCCTGGCGCTGCCCGGGATGGGCGAGGAAGCGGAATTCATTGATTTCGCCGCCTCCCTTTCCCTGGATATGCAATCGGAAACCGCCAAGCAGGAGGTGACGGTCAGAACATACGTAGACGGCGATACCACCCATTTTTACGTGCCGGCGTCCATTGACCCTTCCGGCGTGCTGAAAGCCCGGTATATCGCCATCAATACCCCCGAATCCACCGGCCGCATCGAGGAATGGGGCAAGAAGGCTTCCCGGTTCACCCGGGATAAGCTGGAAAGCGCCGATTCCATCTTCATCGAATCAGACAGCGCAGGCTGGAACCTGGATTCCACCTCCACCCGGGACCTGGTCTGGGTATGGTACAGGCCCGCGGGAGAAGAACATTACCGCAACCTGAACATCGAGCTTTTGCAGACCGGCCTGGCCCTGCCCAACAACGCGGGCGGCAACCGCTACGGCGAAGCCTGCCTGGCCGCCGCGGCCCAGGCAAGGGCCCATAAGCTGCACGTTTACTCCGGCGAAAAGGACCCGGACTTCTTCTACGGCGACGCCATCGAGCTGACCATCAAGGAGCTGCGCCTCCATCCAGAAGAATATGAAGGAAAGAAAGTGGCTTTCACCGGCGTCATCACGCTGAACCACAGCAATTCCGTGTTCCTGGAAAGCTACGATGAGGAAACGGGCATGTACTTTGGCTTTTCCGCCTACTATGGCTTCAACCTGAGCGGCGGCGGCCTGGAGGTGCTCCACGTGGGCAACGAGGCCCGCATCGTGGGCACGGTGCAGTATTACGAGGCGGGCCATACCTGGCAGGTATCCGGCCTCAATTACCGCATGATGAAGCCCAAGGACCCCGGCAATATCCAGAAGCTCAGCGAGGGTCACGAGCCCGCCTGGACGGAAATCACCCCGGAGCAGCTGAGCAGCATTGTCACCGTGGAAACGGAAAACGGCACGGAAAAGCGCACCTTTGCTGAACTGGCCCTGGATACCACCGTTTCCGTGAAGGGCCTGCCCGTGGTGGGTCACGGAGCATTCGGTCCGGAGGACGACCCCAGCGGGTATGTCCTGGACTGCGGCTTTGATGAAAAAGTGTGGATTCTCGTTCCCCCGCTGCAAAACGAAGATGGCAGCCTGCTGGAAGGCAACAGCTTTTCCAGCGCGGTCATCGACGCCCGCGGCGTGTTGGTCTATGAAGATTCCCGGAACAGCATTGTCATCCGGGTGTATACGCCGGATGCAGTCACCATCCATAAGAATTGATAGAAGGAGATCACAAATCATGAAGAAATTTCTTGCTTTGCTCCTGGCCCTGTGCATGGCGCTGAGCGTGTGCTCCGCGCTGGCCGAAGAAACCCAGGCGCTCAAGGACGCCCGCAGCTACATTAACCTGATGTACAAAAACAAGCCCGCTTCCACCCCCAAGGACTATGAGCTGGTGGGCTCCGTGCCCGGCGAGGATGAAACCTACACCGTGGAATGGACCACTGATTCCGACACCATCACCGTGACAAGAGAAGAAAGCGGCATGGTGAAGATCGACGTGAACGAGGACAGCACCAAGGAAGTCGCTTACAAGCTGACCGCCACCATCCTGGACAAGGACGGCAATTCCGTGGAAATCTCCTTTGACCGCGTCGTGCCCGCCGCCATCAACCTGGACGTGATGACCCCTGAAGAAATCGTGGCCGTGGCCTATGGCCTGGACGACGGCGCGGCGCTGCCCACCCCCACCGTCCTGACCGGTACCATCGTGGCCATCCCCTCCGCTTACAGCGCGGATTACAACAACATCACCGTCAACATTCAGGTAGGCGATCTGGCGGACCAGCCCATCCAGTGCTACCGTCTGACCGGCGGCGCCTCCCTGCATGAGGGCGACGAAATCACCGTTCTGGGCACCATCAAGAACTACAAGGGCACCATCGAATTTGACAAGGGCTGCTTCATGCTTCCCGCCGAAGGCCCCTGCGCGATGCCCGAAATGTACGCCCAGAGCGCCCGCGTGGCCATGTTCGCTTACGGCCTGGAAGAGGGCGCGGCCCTGAGCCATGAGTCTACCATGACCGGCCAAATCTCCGCCATCCCCTCCGCTTACAGCCCCGACTATGGCAACATTACCGTGAACATCGATGTGCCCGGCCTGGAAGGCTACACCGTGCAGTGCTACCGGCTGACCGGCGGCGAAGAGCTCAAGGAAGGCGACCTGATCACCGTGACCGGCACCATCAAGAACTACAAGGGCACCATCGAATTTGACAAGGGCTGCACCTATGTGCTGGCGGAAACGCCCGATGTAATCCCTGGGCCTGAAGAAGAACCCGCTGCCGAAGAACCCGCCGCCGAAGAACCCGCTGCTGAAGAACCTGCGGCTGAAGAACCTGCGGCTGAAGAACCTGCGGCCGAAGAACCCGCCGCCGAGGAAGAAAAGAGCCTGCTGGATCAGATCGGCGACCAGGTGGCTGGCGTGGTGGATCAGATCGCCGCTGCCGCTCAGGAAGCTGGCGCTGCCGTGGAAGAAAGCGGCGTGGTGGAGCAGATCGGTGAACAGGTTTCCGGCGTGGTGGAGCAGCTGACCGCTGCCGCCCAGGAAGCCGGCGCTGCCGTGGAAGACGCGCTGACCAAAGGCGCTGAGGGGCTGGCTGACCTGGCCGCCCAGGCTGGCGAAGCGCTGGACACTGCTGTGCAGGAAGCCACTCAGGAGCTGGAGCCCGTGAAGGAAGGCGCTAAGTCCACCCTGGAGCAGATTTCCAGCGCGATTCAAAAGCTGCTGGAAAAGGAAATGGCTGACGGCACTGACGGTGAAAAAGTCGGCATGCTGACCCAGCTGTTCAACTCTCTCAGCGGCCTGAAAGAAAACAGCCAGGAAGCCCTGGCCCAGGTGCTCAGCACCCTGCAGGAATACTTCAAATAATTGTCAACCAAAAGAGCCCGGGAACGGTCCGCCGTTCCCGGGCTCTTGTTTATGCGGCTATGTGGATCAAGCCCGGCCATCCCGCCAGGCCTTGTAGGCTTTCACTTCGGGCTCCACGAATTTCAGCGCCAGACCGACCACGGCGATATCGTCCGCCATCCCCACCACCGGGATTTTGTCGGAAATGATATCGTCTTTCTTGACCACATACAGGAACGCGCCTACCATGGTAGCCAGCACCTTCACGGACACATTGTATTCCTTCTTGATCCAGCTTTTTACCATGGCAACCATGGTGGGCAGCTCGGACACGGCTTCGCCAATGGCGGGCACCTTTTTCAGGGTGTCCTCCAGGTTCAGCAGCAGCTGATCCAGCCGGGAGGGATTGTTGATAAAGTCCTGGGCTTCGGCAGTGGCGCGGGAGAGAATTTCGTTAAAGTCTGCCATGATGTACATCTCCTTTTTTTATTTAAGTACCGCGAAGGACTGGGGGCCCATCGTCGGCTGATCCTGATCGAGCTTGATTTCTCCAATGGTGAAGATCGGCTTGCGGCCTTGGGCGCTGACGTTCGCTTCCATTTCCTGCCCGGCGGCGTTGACCATCAGCAGCAGACTGCCCCGGCGATAAACGAAAGGCTTTCCGGCTTCCACTTTGACGGGCTCAAATCCAGCGTCCGCCTGCAAGTCCTTTTCCTGATGGCGCAGGGCCAGGATGGACCGCACCGTGTTCAGCAGGGAATCCGGGTCGCCCTCCTGGGATTCCACGGTAGGCGCGTCGGGGGCAGGGTCCACCGGCAGATACAGGGTATCCGGGCAGCCTTCGGAGAAGCCCAGGTTCTTTCCCTGTGTCCATTGCATGGGCGTGCGGGAACCGGTGCGGTAATAGCCGCCCTCCTTGGTAGGCAGGTTCTGATACCGCATGCCGATTTCATCGCCGTAATACAGGAAGGGCACGCCCGGCAGGGTGAACAGGAAGGCGTAACAGAGCTTGAGCTCTCTGTAATCCATGTTGAACCGGGGCCGTACGGTGTCATGGTTGCAGGTCAGCAGCGAAATATAGCCCAGCTCCCGGGTATCCTGATACCAATCCATGTACTGATCCAGGAAGCGGGACATATCGTGGTCGGCGTCCTTGCGGAAATAGCTGTTGTCGGAGGCGCTGGGGTCGCTGTGGCCGCTGTAATCCCGCATGAGCTTTTCATAGCCGTTGCCCCAGTTGCTCAGATAAAAGTCCATATCATAGCCGCACCGCAGGGCCAGCTTGGGATCGCTCCACTCCGCCACCATGGCGGCGTCGGGGAATTCCGCGTCCAGCATGTTTCTTACGTCCCGCCAAACGGCGCTGGTGCCGGTCTTTTTCTCATCGTCGTATTTCACCAGGGAAGCGGCCATGTCCACCCGGAACCCGTCGCAGCCATGGCTGAGCCAGAAGCGCATCACATCCTTGATGGCTTCCCGGGTGGCGATGGCGTCGGGGTGGTCGATGGGGTTCTGCCAGGGCTCCTCGGGTTTGAAAAAGCCGTAGTTCAAGGCGGGCTGACACTTGAAGAAATTGATCAGGTAGGTGGCGGCCCGTTCCGTTTCGCCGCCGATATAGGGGATGTTCCGGCAGCCCATGAACCAATGGTTGGTCCAGATATAGCGGCCGGAGAGCTCGTTCTGCTCCGCTTTCTGGCTTTGCCGGAACCATTCGTGCTCCTCGCTGGTGTGGCCGGGCACCAGGTCCAGCAGCACCCGGATGCCCTTTTGATGGGCCAGGTCGAAAAGGCGGTACAAATCGCTGTTGACGCCGTAACGGGGAGCCACCTTTTTGTAGTCCCGCACGTCATATCCCGCGTCCTTGAAGGGAGAATCATAGCAGGGGTTGATCCACAGGGCGTTGCAGCCCAGGCTCTTGATATAATCCAGCTTTTCGATGATGCCGTTGATATCGCCGATGCCGTCCTTGTTGGAGTCATAGAAGGATTGCGGATAGATTTCATAGAACACAGCGTCCTGGAGCCATTTGGCGGGCAAGGGAACCCCCTCCTTTTTCATGTGTAATGCTTTTGGCTATTTTACCATAAGGAATCAAAGGGTGTAAAGCGGAAAATAAAAAACCGCGTATGACCGACAGGCTGAACCGCAGCACACGCCTAAGATGCTTACTGCTGCTTCCTCTCGGACCTGACAGGGTTCACACCGCAGCATCGCACGGGACCCGCCAGTCATACACGGCTTTCATAGTATACACGATTTTTCCCGGAAAAGCAAGCATAAAATGATCGGCCCTACGAATCTTTTTCTTCTTTCATTTCCGGCCCCGCATGGCTCCGAAAAAGCGGGCATAAAAAAGAGAGCGTCCCCGTGGCTGCACTCTCTTTCCTGCTTATGACCGGCCAGGCTGCCAATGCTTCAGCTGGGAAAGCTGGGCGTCCAGCCATTGACGGCGTTCCGGTTCAGGGGCATTGTCCGGGTTGGGCATATGGGAAAGAAGAAACCCGATCAATGATTCTTTGGAGGGATAGACGAACGATCCGCCTTCATAGCACCATTTGCAGTAATCCTCGTTGAATCGCCCGTCTGTCTCCCGGCTGATCATGCCGTCGTCGGTCAGGGGCATCCCGCAGCACTGGCAAAACAGCGTCCGCGGCGAGCCCAGCAGCGTGTTGATGGACACGTCAAATTCCCGGGACAGAATTTGCAGGGTATCGGTATTGGGCTGCGTTTCGCCATTTTCCCAGCGGCTGACCGCCTGCCGGGTCACCAGCGCCCGCTGCGCCATCTGTTCCTGGGTCAGCCCATGCTTTTCCCGCAGGGCCTTCAACGCTTCTCGAATTTCCATAGCGGGCCTCCTTTTTTTGATGCCCCTATCATACCCCTTTTCCCGCGTGATGGCAAGCAACCCGCTGTTGCGTCTGGGATTCGATCAACCCACCACGCCCGGCGCTTCATATCGGATGCGCATGTCCGGGGCTTTTTTAAGCACCGCGCGGAAATTGAAAAGCCAGTCCTCTCCCCCATCGTCCCTGTTCACGCCATCGGCAGGCGGGGCGAACAGCTTGAGGGTCAGTTCTTGGGGGCCGGACAGCGGACGGTCAAAAAAGGCGCTCATCAGATCAATGGTTTTCGTGCCGGGGGCCTTATAGAACCAGCGGCCATTCAATTCCACCATCAGGCCGATGGGCTGCTCCACGGTCATTTCGCAGAACACCGGATTGCCTTTAAAAGCGATGGGAAGGGCCAGGCCATCGGCATCCTCGGCGCTGCCCCAGCGCAGGGAGGCGGGGAAGGACGCTTCCTCTCCTTCCCTCATTTCCGGCATGAACCAGGGATCATTCAGCACCTGATCCCGGTACTGGGAAAGGATGGGCTGCTCGATGCCCACGGCGCTGTTGTTGGGATCCTCCCGCTCCAGGCCCAGGCGGCCCCGATCCCGGAACTGATAGAGGCTGATGGATTTGAACCAGTCTTCCTGATGATCCCGCCAGTAATGGGCAAAGCGGACAACGGATTCTCCCTGCAGCCAGGGGCCGGTGACATCCCCGTCGGTGTTGAATTCGGCGGTGATCATGGGCTTGCTTTCCCCGGCCAGCTCCGTGGCCCGCTTATGGGTCAGGGCGAACTGCTCCACGATCATGCTGATGGGGTTGGCCTTGTATTTTCCGCCGCCCACCTCGGCCACATCGTAGGGCCAGCCAAAGTGCAGGGCGGGATAGCCGTCGCAGCTCCACAGGTCGGCGGCGGCGTAACAGTCTTTGAACGCCTCCTCCTGCTCCACATGGCCGTCAGGCAAGCCCCAGCCGCCGCAGAAGATGATGCGCACATTGGGCGCTTCCCGGCGCAGGATGGCCGCAAAGCGCACAAAGAACGCGCCTACCTGGGCATAGGTATAGCGCTTGTTGTGCTGGAACCAGGTGCCGCAGCACTCGTGATTGATGCGAAGCATCATCCGCCCAAAGGGCCGCATCTGCCGGGCCACCTTTTCCAGCTCCTGATCCTGAAGGCCGCAGTCCAGCGTCAGCGTCAAAAGCACGTCCTGCCCATGGCGACGGATATCCCGCATCTGCTCAAAGGGCTGACCGTTTACATCATAGGGGAAATAATCGTCATAGGGGTAATCCCAGGCGAAGATTACGTTCCGGTCCTTCCAGGCCTCGGAAATGCGGGCGGGCCATTCCTCGTCATGGGGATAATAGGTATACATAATATTCACCGCCCGATGGGGGCGGCCCAGCTTCTGCAGAATATAATCCTGGCTGACGTACTCGCCCCGTTCGCTGCCGTCGCCCAGGTCCAGCGCGCAGCGGGCAGGGCCCATATGAAGCTTTTTCATTTTCTGTCACCTCAAGTGATTTGCTTTTCCATGCTTCAGGATTTGCTCTTTGCGGGCAGCAGCACCTTCAGGGATTCCCTCAGCCGCTGATGGCGGATGCCGGTGGCGTTAAAATGCACGGTGGTGAAGGCGAACTGCATAATGGGACCGGCGCAAAAAGAGCAAATCAGCGTACCCACCCCCACCGGGCCGCCCAGCAGCCAGCCCACCAGCGTGGCGGTGCCCAGCAGCGCGATGCTCACCAGGCCGATGGGGATTTTCCCGGCCCGCTTGGCCAGCCCCACCATCAGCGTGTCCCGGGGGCCGCAGCCCAGGGAGGCGATCATATAGGTATATTGGGTATACGCTACCACCACCAGCCCGCCCAGCATCATCAGGATGCCCGTAACCAGGTTATTCCCGGCGGGCACGGCATGGATAGCATTAAAAAAGTCCACGGCTTTTCCCACCACCAGGGCGTCGATAAACATAGCGACACCGATGGGCTCCCCCAGCAGTATATCAATGATCAGAATGGTGACCGACACCGAAATGGACGCGGTGCCGTACAGAATGCCAAAGGTCTTGGAAAGGCCCAGATTCAGCACATCCCAGGGCCCAGCCCCGATATTGGCCTGAATGGTCAGATAGACCCCGAAGCCGTTTGCAAATAAGCTCACCGCCGCCAGCAGCGCGTTCAAAAGAATCGCACGGGGCGTGCGGTTATCCCGCAGATCCTTCATGTTCGTCATCTTCCATGTCTCCGTACATCCCGCCGCCCTTTGCAGTGGCAAACTTTGGAACAGGGAAAGTATACCATATGCCGCATGGCTTGGCAAGGAGTGAATCATCAACTTGTTTAGTAATTGATCAGAGGCATATAGAGCACTTTAAGTCACAAAGTTAGGAGTTAGGAGTGAGGAGTTGAAAATTGTTGAAAATGCGCGAAACGCAAACTATTAACTCCTCACTCCTAACTCCTCACTCCTAACTGATTTAAAGCGTTCTTCAACCGTCAAATAAAAGCAAAAGTCCGGCCTGCTGCCAGGCCGGACATTGGAGAAGAGAAAAGGGCCGAACCGGATTTTCCCTTCATTCAGCGTTTTCATCGTTTCCCATGGTCAGGGTGTGGTTCCGCAGGTTTTCCCAGGCCAGGCGGTTCAGCGGATCGCACATCACTTCATCCATGCTTTCAGCCACCCCGGCATCCTCAAAAACGCCGCGGTTCCCCTCCCAGTCCCGCAGGCAGTCATCCAGCAGCGCGCGGACGGCGTCAAAGCCTGCCTGGGCGGCAGACTGCTCCTGGGGGCTCAGCTGTTCAAAGGCGGAAAGCATATTGGCGCGCAGGGATGGGGTATCGAGATTCCACAGCGCGCCCTTCACCGCGAAGGCGCAAACCTTTTCAGCGGCAGCGGCCGTTTTGAGGGCAGCGCCCGCTGTGCCATTTTCAAGCTGCGCCAGCACGGCCCAGTATTCTTCTCCAAAGGCTTCCGCCGCAGGCGCAGGCGCGGGGGCCGGCGGATCAAACAGCGGCTGTACGGAATGGACGCTGACGGGGAAGGTGAAATAGGTATCGGGATAGGGCTCGTCTTTTAGGGTAAAATGCCACCATTCTTCCGCCAGGGGCTTGAAGCCGTGGGCCAGCATCGCTTCCCGAAGGAGCATCCGGTTTTCGTACTGCTCCTGGGTGATCTCCGTGTAATCCGGGTGGCTCAGCTCCCCAAAGTAATCAAAGGTGCCACCCATATCCGCTTCTTTTTCCGTTGCCATGTCAAACAGCGTCAGGTCCACCGTGCTGCCCCGGCTGTGGCCGGAATGCTCGGCGATGTAGCCCAGGGGGAACAGCACATCCTTCTCCAAATCCGGATAGAAATACTTTTTCATGCGAACGTCCTCAAAATCCATGGCCCAGCGCATGAAATGGGACACCGCCATTTGAGGCCGGTAAGCGTCGTAGATTTTCAGGCGATAGCCTTTTTCAACCAGTTCATCGCTGACCTCCCGAAGCGCTTTGGCGGCTTCCCGGGTGAGAAGCGCCACAGGCTGTTCGTAGCCGTCGATCCGGTCTCCCACGAAATTATAGGTGGAATAGTAGCGAATTTCCAGAATAGCGTCTGGCACCGCGTCGGAGAGCAGCACGAAATCCGAAGCGTCATCCGACAGCTTCACATCGCTTTCCGCTATCGCGGAAACACCCCACAGAAGCGCAAAGAGCAAAACCAACGCCAACACTTTTTTCATCTTCCTTCACCCTCTTTTTTGTTTTCAGTTCAGCGTTTCCCGCTGTTCCTTTTCCTGAACCCGGTCTCCCCGGCTTTCATTGCTGGATGTATTTTTCAAGAAAAGAGAATATGGTGTCAAAATACAATACCGGGTTCTTGGTGTAGGAGCTGCCGTGTCCCGCGCCCTCCACCACCAGCAGCTGCTTTTCCGTGGGGCAGGCTTCATAGAGGGGATACACCATCTCCGTGTGGACAAAATTATCCTTTTCTCCATGGATGAACAGCATGGGCACCTTCGCCTTTTTCACCTGTTCCAGGGAAGACGCTTCCGAGAAGCTGTATCCGGCCCGCAGGGAAGAAATAACGCTGGCGATATGCAGCACAGGGAAGGCGGGCAGATGGAACAGCACCGCCATTTCATCCCGGAAAATATCCCACACGCTGGTGTAGCCGCAATCCTCCACAACGGCTTTTACCTGGGGCGGCAGCTCCTCTCCCGCGGTCATGATCACCGTGGCCCCGCCCATGGAAATGCCGTGCAGCACGATTTGGGCCTGAGGGTCGCGCCCGATGATCCAATCGATCCATTGCAGCATATCCTTGCGGTCCGGCCAGCCCATGCCGATGTAATCGCCGCCCGATTCACCGCAGCCCCGCAGGTCGGGCAGCAGCACGTTATAGCCCCGCAAGCCATAGAAAGAAGCAAGGGTAAACATATGGGTGTGGTTTCCCCGATAGCCATGCACGGCGATGAGCCACAGATGGGAGGGCTCGGCGTTCAGGGCGTATTCCCCCTTCAGGGTCAAGCCGTCATGGGAAAGAATCGACACGCTTTCCCGCTGGATCGTTTCGCCCCAATCCTGGGTTTGCTGGGCCATCTGCTGCCAGTTTTCAGAAATCGACCGGCTGTCCTCCTGGGATACCTGCGAGGGAGGAGCCACATTGACGGTGCCGGTGGTGCGGCCAATGGCAAAGCTCACCATATAATTCCCGGCGAAAACTGACGCAGCCACCGCCAGCAGCAGCAGGGAGCACAGAATGATCACGATCCGCCTTTTCTTCTTGGTCATACTTTTTCCTCGTTCAATCGTCACGCGCAAAAGACAGCCTCCATTTGGTTTCCCGGCTGGCTTTTTGATTGATTCAGCCCCGCGGCATCAGCGGGATCAGCCCCCCATAATCATTATATCGTATCCTTCATTGATGCGCAACAGCAATTCTTGACAGATAAATGTTCTTTCAGCCGCTTCTTTCTCTGGCGGGATTTCGCCGCCTATGATATGATAAGGAAATAGGAGGAACGGCTATGTTTCGGACAATGACGCGGTTCAAGCAGCAGATTTCCAAAGAAGACTGCATTCAGGTTTTGCGGGAACAGCTTCGGGGCGTGCTGAGCCTCATCGGGGATGAAGGCTATCCTTACGGCCTGCCCATCAATCATTATTACAACGAGGAGGACGGCTGCCTGTATTTCCACAGCGGCAAAACAGGCCACAAAATCGACGCTATGAAAAAATGCGGGAAAGCCTCCTTCTGCGTGTTCGATGAAGGCTACCGGAAAGAGGGACAGTGGGCGCTGAATATCAAAAGCGTGATCGTGTTCGGCAGGATCGAAATGGTGGAGGACAGGGAAACCATTTATGATATTTCCCGCAGGCTCAGCCATAAATTCACCCGGGATGAAGCCTATATCGAGCATGAGATCCTTCATTCCGGCCCCGCCACCCTCATGTTCCGCCTGCGGCCCGAGCACATGACGGGCAAGCTGGTCAATGAGGCGTAAGGCATTTTTTAGTTCTAAGTTCAAAGTTCAAAGTTCCAAGCGGATTTGTTTCACACAAATGGACACGCCGGGGAGGAAAGGCTATTTGGCTTGGAACATAGAACTTTGAACTGAATGATGGCCTAAAAATGTTCACAGAAAATGCACGACTGGACAACTCCAATTTTTCTATGGAATCTCTTGACAGCGCATCTGTCGAATGCTATGATATGCCTGAATGAAAACGTTACCGATAACGATTCCAGCATCGTATCAGGCAGGTGGTTTCTTTGATTATTTACACCATCCGGGACATTGCTGAAAAAGCGGGGGTCAGCGTGACCACTGTGTCCCGGGTGCTCAACGACAGGCCGGACGTGAGCCAACGGACCAAGGAAAAGGTGCGCCAGGTCATCGCGGAATGCCATTTTGTGGGCAACGCCAACGCCCGGGGGTTAAAGCAGGCGGACGGGGAAGCCATCGCCCTGATCATCCGGGGGCGGCAGAACCCGTTTCTCAACGCCCTGGCGGAAGCGATGCTTCAATGTCCCCGGAGCGAAAAAACCTCGGTGATTACCGAGTACATCGATGAAGAGGACGATGAATTCCGCCACGCCCTGACCCTGACCCATGGCCGCCGGGTGGGGGGCATCCTGTTCCTGGGCAGCCGGATCGACGGGCGCTGCGCCGCTCTGAACGGGGTGAATCTGCCCATGGTGTTTTCTACCGTGAACACCCGAGGCACCGCCATGGAGCGGGCCTCCTCCGTGTCCATGGACGACCGGGCCATGGCCCGTCAGGCAGTGGAAGCCCTGCTGCAAGGGGGCAGACGCCATATCGCCGTTTTCGGCGGCAGCCCCATTGGCAGCGACAGCCTGGCCCTGCGGGCCCAGGGAGCGGCGGACGCGCTGGCAGCCCGGGGCTTCTCCCTGCCGGAAAGCCAATACGTGAAAACCCGGTTTACTTTAGAGGACGCCTACCGGGCCGCCCTGGCCTTTTTCCCCGGCAGCCCGGAAACCGACGCCGCCTTCTGCATGAGCGATACGGTGGCCCTGGGGGTGATAAGGGCGCTGAAGGATCTGGGCCGCCTGGTGCCGGAGGATGTGAGCGTCATGGGCGTGGACGGCACGGAAATCGGCCGCTACACCGTGCCGCGCCTGTCCACCGTGGCCCAGCCCGTGGAGGAAATCGCCCGGGAAAGCATGGCGGTGCTGCTGGATATGATGGAAAATCACGCCCCCGCCCGCCACGTCACCGTGGCCGGGAAGCTGGAGATGCGGGAATCAGCGCCGGGCTCTATCAGAGTTAGGAGTGAGGAGTTAGGAATGAGGAGTTAATAGTGATCAATAAATCCTGGGTTCTTCTTCCTGATTTTTCTGCAATTCAAAAAGGATCAACATATAAAATCATACGAAAGGGACGATCTACATGCTGCGTCAAAGCGGAATCCTGCTCCACATTTCTTCCCTGCCGGGGCCCGACGGCATTGGC
>CAMOUF010000132.1 GCA_946626395.1 uncultured Clostridia bacterium | reverse complement strand
TTCCCCATCCATGCCCTCGGGGATCATGAACACATAGGTGGCCCGGCCATTGATCACCGTCCGCAGCACGGGCTGAGCGTTGGCCTGGCGCAGCAGGATACCGTCCATGTCGAAATGGAAGGGCAGGATGGCGTTTTCCTCAGAGGCAATGGCAACGTCAAAGGAATAGGTTTCCTTCTCCGTCTCAATGACCACCCGCTCCTTCTTCGCGGGCATGATGCGGTGATCCTGGAAATTATTGATAAACAGGAAGCCGCTTTCCCCATCGGTGCGCACAGCGAAGCGCAGGGTGTCCAAATCCGTGGGGTCGATCTGGGACGCGCCCTCCGGCAGCGCCGTTTCCATGGGGGCCACCCGGTCCCCGAAGAAGCGGGTAAAGAAATGGATGGCCTTGAGCCGGCTGTAGCTTTCCCGAACCTGGCCGAACTCCCCCAGGGCCGCCTGGTAATCGTAGCTGATTTTGGGCACCTGGGCCTCGTTCATGTACGCGCCGTTTTTGCCGATGGGATTGGTACCGCCCTGGAACATGTAATAGCCCAGGAAATTGCAGCCGGAGCCCAGCTTGATATTGGCCAGGGCGTCCACGCTCTTGTAGGGATACTGGAAACGGTAATAGTAGCAGCACATCATGCCGCCGCCCATTTCGCAGCAGGCGTAGGGACGGTCCTCCGGGGCATAGGCCGGGGCGAAATCATCGGTACACTTTACGCCGTTGCGGTGATAATCCTGATAAATATATTCCTCGGTGGCGGGATGCTCCCCCTGGTGAGAATAGAAGATCCAGGGCCGGTAAGCATATCCCCCCCACAGAGGCAGCACCTGCTGAGAATAAGCCGCGCCGCCCCAGGCGGTGCCGGTAAAGAAGGCGGGGGTCAGGCCGCAGGCCAGGGCGATTTCCCGCAGCGCCAGGATATACTGTTCCCCTTCGCTGCCGGGGTTGACCCACTCGTTGGAAATGCCGGTGGTAATTTCCCAGGGGGCGGAGGAATGCATATATTCGTTATCCAGCTGCACGCCGATGATGGGCCCGCCGTCCTGCCAGAACAGGCCTTTCACCTGCTCCCCGATTTTGCCGTACAGCCTGCGCACATACGCCAAAAACGCTGGATGGGTGGAGCGCACCTCAAAGGGCTTTCCGTACAGCCAATCGGGCAATCCGCCGTTTCTTACCTCGCCATGATCAAAGGGCCCCACCCGCAGGATCACATACAGGCCATGCTTCTGGCACAGGGCCACAAAGGAGCGGATGTCCCGGCGGCCGGAAAAATCAAATACGCCCTCTTCCTCCTCCATGTGATTCCAAAACAGGTAGGTGGACACGGTGTTGATCCCGCCCATGCGCATTTTGATCAGCTCGTCCTCCCAGCGGCGGGGATCCATGCGGCTGTAATGAAATTCGCCGGACACGGGATAGAAGGGCTGTCCGTTCTTTTCCAGATAAAAACTATTGAAGGAAAGCACGCCGCCGTCTTTGGATACGCCGGTAAAATCTTTACCCAAAGCGCGAACGGGGGACAAAGCAAAGTTTTTTACATTCACTTCATAGGGCATGAACACATCACTCCTTTTTTCGTAACTGTTCAGCAATCAGGGCAATGAGCACAATGAATTGGGGACGAGTTCTAAGTGCAAAGGTGTAAGTTCTAAGCAAAAATGTCTTTCTTGATCAGCAACTGTTTATATTTGACAAAATCAGCTTAGAACTTGCCACCAGTCAAGCTGAAAAGACCCCACAGCCGAACAGATGCATGACAGCTTTAGAGGCCGCTCACCGCCAGGAACACAAAGCCCCCAATGGAAACCAGCGTGGACAGGGAAAGCACCGAGGAAAGGAACGCCTGCTGCTCCCCATCCTTGGCAAACACCGGCAGCACAAAGGGCGGCGGCAGCACGAACATGAGATACACCGCGCTGTCCAGCCGGGCCTGGGGCCACAGGATATGCACGCACACAAGAAAGAGGCTCCCCAGCGCCGCCATGATGGCCAGCCGCAGCCCCACCGCCGCCCAGGCGGCTTTCCAGGGAATATCCCGGAACACCAGATCATAGCCAATGGACAGAAGAATCAGGGCGCTGACAGGGGCGGCGGCAAAATCCAGGCAGGCGTCCAGCAGGGCGCTGATCCCCGACGGCTTGAAACGCTGGTACAGCCCCGTGGCCCCCAGGCAAACGCCGATCCCAATAGCCCAGATAATGGGCGAGGACAGCATCTCCCCCATGAGCTTCCCCGGCTGGCTTTTCTCCGCCGTTTCCATGCCCAGCAGCAGCTTATACAAAGTAAACACGAACAGCACCTGCCCCAGATCCACCCGGGCAAACTCCGCCGTGCGCTGGCTGCCGTAGAGCAGGGTAAACAGGGCGTAGCCCAGCATGCCCGCTTCAAAGCCAGTGGTCAGAAAAGGAATGAAGCGGCTGCTCATGCGAAGGCGTCTGCCCGCCCATTTGCCCAGCAGCCAAGCCGCCACGCACAGGGCGTACATCATCAGGGGGATCACAAGGTCCATCATCGAATAGCTGGTGACGGCAAAGGTATGGGCCAGCACGGCAGGCAGGGCGATATTCACCGCCACCGTTTTCAGCGCGTCCACACCCTCCCGGGACAGGAGCCGCTTTTTCCTGCACAGCATGCCCAGGCCCAGCATCACCATCACGGGCAGAATGATTTTCAGCGCTTCCATGGCTCGGCTCATTTCTTGTTTCCTCCCTGCGCCCGGGTTTTCAGGGCCCTGAGCAGCTCCGTCTGGGCGGGCAGACGCTGAAAGCGGGGATAGCGCTTTTCATACCAGTCCGCCAGCGCCGCCGCGTCCCCCGCCTCCAGGGAAGGGATCAAGCGCGATGCATGGCGCTGGGCCGCCAGCAGCTGTACCACCGCGCAGGGGGGCCAGGCATATGCGCCGTCCGCCTGAAAAAGTTTGCTGATCAGGGCGTAGATTTCGCGGGAGGATAGCTCCGCCTCCCCCGCCTGCCTGAGCAGCGCCTCCGTCTGTCCGTCAAAGGCGGCATGGCAGGGGGCGTCGGACAGCTTTCTGCCAAAGCCCAGCAGCCCGTCCCCAAAGCCTCTCCCAGCTTCTTCCCGCCCCAGGGCTTCAAAATATTCCCGAAGCACAGCGTCCAATTGCGTTTCAAGGTTCATGGCGTTTTCCTCTAAAAAGGCGCAAAGTGAATAGTCAGCGCTCCGCGCAAAACCAATTTTCAACTCCTCACTCCTAACTCCTCACTCATATCAAATCTCCCATGGCTTTGGCCAGGGCGGTTTGATATGCCTCCTGCTCGATCAAACGCGCGTCGGCGTCCAGGCCCGCGATTTTTTCAGCGCCCAGCCATCGAAGCTGTTTCAGGGCCTTTTCCGTTTTCACCGCGGCCTGGGTGTATTCCGGGCCGATCAACAGCAGCCGCAGGGCTTCCTCCGGGCGCAGGAATCCGCTGGTGAGAATGCCCAGGGTATCGAAGAGGGTATCATTGGCAATAGGCCCCATCACCACGTCGGCCGAAAGGGCATCCACGGTTTTCCGGTTCTGGAAAATATAGCGGAACCATTCCGCATCCCGCTGGAAGCGATGAATGTTGAGGCCCGTTTCGTCCAGCTCGTATTCGTTGAACACAGCGTCCGCCCCCGCCCAGCGGCGGGCGAATTCCCGATCCGGGGTCAGATAAAAGCCCTGTCCAAAATCCGCGTTTTTCCTGCCACGGCGAAGATCAGGCGCGGGGATTTCAAGGGCGCTCACATGATACAGCCTCATTTCCCGTTAGCCCTCTTCGTCTTTTTCTTTTCCCCCTGCGCTTTCGATTTCCACAGATATATTTTTGCAGTATTGAAGCCGGACCTCCCCTTCGCCCTGGGCAGCGCACTGAACGAACGCGGCGTTTTGCACCTCATGGCCCGGCACGTCAAAGCCGGTGAGCTGCACCGCGGGCACGGCGTGATCCTCCTTTTCCCAGTAATCCCGGGCCCAGCCGGAAAAGAGCACCCGTTCGCACCGGAAATCGGAAAAGGTGGGCGGTGTCTGCGCGCCGATGCCGTCGTCGTTGTACAGCACGGCGGTGACCAGGAACCGGGACAGGGCGCTGTCCCGCACCTGCACGTTGCGCACGTAGCCGCCGCGTTTTTTGGTGGCCTTGATCTGCACGCCGTACAGGGAATGGCGCAGGTCGCACTGCCAGATTTTCACATCCTCCACCCCGCCGCTCATTTCGCTGCCAATGGCCACGCCCAGGCCGTATTCGCTTTGGCAGTCGAAAATACGGATGCGGCGGGTGGGGCGGTTGATCTGGTTGCCCTCGGGATTTTTGCCGCTCTTGATGGCCACGGAATCGTCCCCGGTATGGAATTCGGAGGCGAACAGGGTGCAGTCCTCGCTGGAATCCGGGTCCCAGCCGTCGCCGTTCCATACCTTCTCGGACCGGAACACGCAATGGTCGGTGACGATATCCCGGGAATACAGCATATGCACGTTCCAGCTGGCCCCGTTTTGCAGGGTCAGGCCGGTAACACGCACATGCTCGCAGTTGCTCAGGTTGATCAGCCTGCCCCGGGCCCGGCCGGGAATGGTGTGGTCGTTTTCATATTCCTTGATTTTATCGCCCAGGGCCGCCAGCTCCTCCTTGAGCAGTTCCTTTTCCCGGTCGATGATATTCAGGGCCAGGGGCTGGCCGCCGCCGGAAATCGTGCCCGCGCCGTAGATCAGCACGTTGCGGCAGTTGGGGCCCGCGTCGGCGTGCAATTCGCCCAGGTTCAGCAGGCTCTGGTAGCACATTTGATGAATGCCCTCAAAGCGGCTTTCGATCTTGGGCAGATAATCCATGGGATTCTCAGTGCCCTGGAGCACTGCGCCCTCCGCCAGATGCAGGGCCATATCGCTGTGAAGCCTCAATGCCCCGGTCAGATACACCCCGGCGGGAAGATACACTTCTTCCTCCGGCCCACAGGCGTCGATGGCGGCCTGCAGGGCGGCAGTGTTCATGGTTTGACCGTCGCCTGCGGCATAAAAAGGCGCGTCCGCCACGTTCAGCGCGCGGCGCGTTTTTCCCGTGCGCCCATTGATTTCCCCGATCAGGCTGGCGCCCAGGCACACCTGCACGCAGTATTCCGTGTCCGGGGCCAGGCCGAAAAGTGTCCAATGGGTGCGGTCCGTTTCCCCGGCAGGTTTTCCGTCCAATAAAACAGTATAGCGCGCGCCCCGCTGCGCCTCCTGGGGCTGTTCCCACCAAACGGTCAGGGCCGTATCCAGCGCCGCCCAGCTCATTTCTGTACGCATCAGCAGACACTCCTTATTTGGAATTTTCTGTACCAATTATAACCCTTTCTTTTCTTCCGCGCAACGGTTTTCTTTTTCCAACGAAAAGGACGCCCGTTTTCGCGGGCGTCCAAAGGAAATTAAGAAGGAAATTACTTGATGGTCTGGCTGCCCCGGGGCGCGCCGTAGGCTTCCGCGGTGATCTTGCCTTCCAGCACGTCGGTCACGAAGGCCATGACCGCTTCGTCCAGCGGGATGCCGGTGTCGAAGCCGGAGCCCTCGCTGTAAGCGCGGGCGAAAGCGTTGTAGGTGTCGCCGCCAGCGGCGCAGAAGTTATTGGTGACCACGGCATAGGTAGCGGTGGGATCGAAGGGCTCGCCGTTGATGGATTCGATGGTCACGCGCTGAATGGAGGCGGGCTTGTAATAAGTGCTCTCCTTGCCGTCCAGAACATACAGTTCGCCCTGGTCAAAGGCTTTGGTGGTGTCCAGGGTCCAGACGATGCCGCTGGTCTGAGGATAGCCGCCCACGGGATCGGGGGTGCAGTAGGTAGAGGCTTCCAGGGCTTCCAGCAGTTCTTCGCCGGTGACGTAAATCACGGCCACGGTGTTGCCGAAGGGCAGCACGGTGTTGATATCCTTCTTGGACACGTCGCCCACGTTGACAGCCGCGCGGATGCCGCCGCCGTTGGTGATGCCCACCACATGATTGGTTTCCACCTGCTCGATGCCGCCTTCCTTGACCACGCTCCACACCATGGCGTCGGTGATCAGGTCGCCCAGGTTGGTTTCCTCGGTGC
>CAMOUF010000131.1 GCA_946626395.1 uncultured Clostridia bacterium | reverse complement strand
GATCCAACGCCGCACCAACGTGGTTCCCTTTGAGCGTCCGGCGGCCTATTGGGCCCTGCGGGCCAGGAAGCATTATACCACCGCCCAGCTGCCTAACGCTGCCCGGATGATGCGCAAGGCCCTGGAAAAAAGCGGCGATACCGGGCTGGCCCTGGAGCTGGCCCAAATCTATGCCGGGATGGGCTGCTACACCGCCGCCGAGCGGTGCCTGATCCGGGCCAGCGTGCGCCACGGCCTCACCGGCAGCCTGTGCTATGCCATCGCCATGTGTGCCTTCAACCGGGGCAATGAGGACCTGGCCGAAGAAGCGCTGGACCTGTGCCTGCGCCTGGAGCCGGACGGCTTTTACGCCGACCAGGCCCAGGACCTTTTGGAAGCGTATCCCTGGCATCCCGGCTGGGCGCTGCCCCGCAGCGCCCGGAGCGATGAACTGTGCCGCCAGTCCATCCGCGCTCTGACAGTGGGGAATTTGGAAAAGGCGCTGAAGCTGGCCCGGGGCGCCTGGGAAAGGGGCCATTCTCCCCGGGCCGCTCTGTGGCTGGGCATGCTGCTGCCCGCGGATGAAGGCATGCGCTATCTGGATCTGGCGGCGGAGGAACTGCCCCTGGAAATCAAGCCCCAACTCAAATACGCCCAGGCGTCCTTTCAGCTGGGCAGGCTGCCCCAGGCCAGGGAGCGGCTGATTTACGCCCGGAGGTTGTGTAAAACCATCACCGACGCGGAAACCTACTGCGCCGCCGCCTTCGATATGAACCGGCCCGGGGACGCGCTGAAGCTGGTTGCAAAAAAGCTGGAGGAAACGCCGGCCAGTGTGGATTACCTGCGGCTCAAATACCTGTGTCTGCGCCGGATGGGCGAAGAGGAGCAGGCGGGCAGGGCCCTGGAAGCGCTGCTGGAAATCGATCCGGACGACGCCGACGCCCTCTTTGACCGCCGCCATCCCGCCCAGGCCAGCCTGCACGCGGACCGGGGCATGCTTCTGGCCGCGCTGGGCAGCCTGGTTTACGCCCACGGGGAACGCTGCAAGCCGGGTCCCCTGAACCGGGTGCTGCATCTGATGGTGATGAGCCTGAACGGCACCGTGGAGGCGGAAAACATTTACCGCCTGCTGCCGCCCCTGTGGAAGCGGCTCACCAAAGCGGAAAAGGCGGCCTGCGACGAGCGCCGGGACGGGTGCTTTCATATTTTGTTTTCCGTATATCTGCTGATTTCTGCCGGCAACTGGCACGACGCCCAAACGCTTTTGGCTGCGGCGAAGCACAAAAAGCGGGTGGTGCGGCTGCTGAGACGGCTCATAAGGAGGAATGGTCCTAATGCGTTGCATCAACTTTGATAAGGAATTTGAGCGCTATGTGTCCGAATGGATGAAGACTCACGCCAAGGAATATAAGAACTACGATGAAATGGAAGCCGCCATGCCGGAGGTCTACGAGCAGTTTTTGGATACACCGGTGAACTGGCTGGCCGGGGCCAAGCCCGGGGAATACTTTCAGCAGTTTGACAACGCCAAGCAATTGGTGAACTGGATGGAGGATTATTTCAAGCAGCGCATTCCCGTGCCCGATATGCTGCTCAACCGGATCGCGGAGCTGGGCCAGGCCGCGGAAGAAGGGCTGATGGCGCTGCTGAAAAAGGAAACCGCCAAGCAGGATATTCGCATGGCGGCCATTACCCTGCTTCGGGAAATCGAATCCACCGCGCCTCTGGAATACTATATCGGCCTCCAGGCCATCCGGGAGGAAGGGGAGGACGAGCTGGCGGACAACGCCCTGGAAAGCCTGGCCTCCATGGGAGAAAAGGCTGTGGACGCCATGCGCAAAGCCCTGCCCCTGGCTTCCCCCAACGGCCAGGAAGCCATGCTGACCCTGCTTGCCGATTATCCCGGGGATGAAAATGTGTTCCAGACGGCCCTGTCCCTGTTCCGCAGCCGCCGGGACAGCCTGGCCGTGCTGGCCGACTGCCTGCGCCGCCTGGGAGACGAGCGGGCCCTGCCCCCGCTGATGGCCCTGGCCGCCAGCGAGGAAACCCCTTACCTGGATTATATCGAGCTGCGCTGCGCCATCGAGGGCCTGGGCGCGGAAGCGCCGGAGCGGAACTTCGACGCCGAAGACCCCGCTTACGAGGCCATGCGGAACATGCAGTAAACCCCGTGAGGTGATTTGGTGATTTGTGAGCATTGCGGCAATTTTGTGCCGGACGGGTCCATGGTGTGTCCCCAGTGCGGAACGCAGTTGGCCACCCGTACCCGGGAAACGGGCCTGGCTGCCCGCCGTCAGGGTCGGCCGGACCGGCCCCGGGAGGACAAGCAGGGCAGCCAAATGCCCGTGGATAATCCGCCGGACGCCTACGGCGCAGACTACGCCCGCCGCAGGGCAGGCAGCGAAGGCATGCGGCCCGTGGCCCCGAAAAACGGCGCCCAGCCCATGAAAATGGGGGCGCGTCCCTCCGGCCGGGAGCGGCAGCTCAAGGGCCGCCGGGGCCATCGGGGAATGATCAATTGGGCCTTGCTGGGCACGGTGCTCCTGGGCGTGCTGATCGTGGCGGGGGTGGGCGCGTTTGCCTTTTTCCGGTTTACCGATCCGGGACAATTGATCCTGGCCCGCATGGGCCGGGAGGCCAACGCCACCGCCCTGTGGACCTATGGGCAGGAATTGCTGGATCAGGGATACCTGGACCGCAGCGTGGCCACCTTTGAAAAGGCCTATGCCCAGGAGCCGGAGCGGGAGGATATCTATAACCGCCTGTTCCAGCTGGCCGACGCCTATGAAGCGGCCGGACGCCCCGCCGACGCGGAGGCGGTTTACGTGCAGCTGTATTCCACCATTGCCGAAAACGATCCCGAGGTGTACCGCCAGGTGGCCCGACTCATGGAAAGCCAGGACCGCCGGATGGAGCTGGCAGCGCTGCTGAAGCTGGCCTATGAGAAAACCGGCGATAATTATTTCCGCCGGGAGCGGGAAACCCTGCTGCCCGCCACCCCCACCGCCAGCCAGGAGGCGGGCTCCCGGAAATTCGAGCAGGATGTGGAGCTCATGTCCCCCGAGGGCTATGAAATCTATTATGTGTTAAGCGACGAAGGCCAGCTGCCGGAGGACGGCATCCTCTATACCGAGCCCATCCATCTGGGAGAGGGCATCCATGTGGTGCGGGCCGTGGCCGTGTCCAGTGACCTGGTCAGCGATGAAATGCGCATCACCTATTCCATCAGCATCACCCGTCCCACCGCGCCTTACGCCAGCCTGGCCCCCGGCGTTTACGAAAAGCGCCAGCGCATTTGGCTCAAATATATCCCCACGGAGGATGAAGTGCTGCTGGAGCAGAAGGGCGACCGCAGAACGGACCAGGAATCCGCTATCCTGTCCAAGCTCAAGGATATTACCATCTATTATACCCTGGACAGCCAGACGCCCACCTCCAATTCGCCTATCTACACCGGCGAATCCGTGCTGCTGCCTCCCGGCAAATCCATGGTCAAGGCCATCGCGGTGAACGGCTTTGGCAAGGTGAGCAACGTGATGGAGCGCACCTACGAAATCAAGCAATCCTTCAGGCTCTATTTCTCGGAATCCGACAACTTCAATGAATTCACCATCATGGTCACCGATCTGGATGATTTTATGCGCAAGTTCGGCTCTCCCCGGGAGCAAAGGGAAATCCAGGATGACACCATTGACGGCGACGCCATCCTGCTGACCTACGATTGGGGCGAGGCCCGGTTCTATATGACGGAAAAGGGCTATGTGATCTATTCCTTTGAAACCAGCAGCGGCGCCATCAACGGCCCCCGGAAAACAAAAATCGGCATGAGCGAAACGGACGTTACTTCCCTGTACCGGGATTTGGGCATGGTGCATAACCAGGACGGCAGCCGCAGCTTGTACCACGACGACCAAAACAGAAAGTACGCCATGATGTACCACCTGAGCGCCTTCAGCGACCGTATCGACTACAGCTATATCCGTCAGGACTCCCTCACTGTGACCTTGAGTTATTACCTGGAAAACAGCCGCGTGGTGCGCATCGGCATCCACAGCGGGAATAACGGCGGGTCGTGACCATGAAAACAGTGAGGAGTTAGGAGTGAGGAGTTAATAGTTTGCGCATATTAAACCATTAACGCCTCACTCGTCAATCCTTACTTGCGATAGAGATATGCTTGAAAGGAGGCGGGACATGGAAATCAAGCTGTTTTCCCGACGTCAGGAGCGGGAGCAGTTCGAGCGCCTGGCGCAGGAGAATGAACGCCGGGTGTATGCCGTTTGCTTCCATATGGTGGGAAACCGGGAGGATGCCCAGGACTGCGCCCAGGAAACCATGTTGCGGGCCTTCCGGGCGTTTTCCTCCTTCCGCAGGGACGCTTCCTTTTCCACCTGGATCACCCGCATCGCCGTGAATGCGTGCCTGGATGCGCTGAGAAAGCGCCGTCCCGCCGCGTCCCTGGACGCCCTGCGGGAGGATGCGGGCTTTGACCCGCCGGACACCGCGCCCACCGCTTATGCCCGGCTGGAGCAGAAGGAGCGAATGCGCCTGCTGCAAGAAGGACTGCGTCAATTGCCCGATGATATGCGGGCGGTGATCGTGCTGCGGGATCTGGAGGGCATGGAATACGATGCCATCGCCGAAGCCCTGGGCCTGCCCCTGGGCACGGTAAAAAGCCGGGTCAGCCGGGCGCGGAATAAATTATCTGAAATTCTTCAAAAATCTTCGGAACTTTTTTCTTCTGATTCCGTCTAAGAAATCGAGAGGAGGCGAAAAGATGGATTGCAAAGAATTTTCTTCTCTTCTCAGCGCGGAGGTGTCCGGCGCCCTTTCTCCGGAGGAAGCGGCCCGGATGCGGGACCACGCCGCGGCGTGTCCGGAGTGCGCCGCAAGGTGGGCCCTTCGCCAGGATCTAAAGCGGATGGAAGAGGAGATCGAAGTACCCGAGGGCTTTTCCTCCGCCTGGAAGCAAAGGATTCGGGAGGAAGAAAAAATGGAAGAAAAGAAAACAAAAGCGTTTGCCTGGAAAAAGTGGATTGCCGTGGCCGCCGCGCTGGTGTTCGTGGTGGGCGGCACCCTGCTCAGCCGGGATCAGATGCCCAATCGCACCCAGAACGCGTCCGCGGGAACCTGGAACGCAAAAGCCGTCTCGGCGTCGGAAACGGCGGCCCTTGGCCTGGGCGCGTATCAGAGAACAGCCGATACAGGCGCGGCCAATTTCATGCTCGCCGACGCCATGGAAGCGCCCATGGAAGCCATGGAATCTGAAATGGATGATTATGCCAGCGCGGAAGCTCCCGAAGCGGGGGAAGCGCCTCAGGAAAAAATCATCCGCAACGCCAGCTTCACCATCAAAACCGACCATTACGATGATGACCTTGCCCGCCTCCAGGCCCTGGCGGCGGAGGCAGGCGGCCGGGTGGAATACCTGTCCGCCAGCGGCGACGCTTCCAGCGGGCAAACCCGCTCCGCCTCCCTCACCCTGCGCATTCCCGCCGGGCGGCTGGATGAATTCCTCAGCGGCGTGGAGGGCATCGGCAATGTGACCGCCATGACCCAGGAACTGCAGGATGTAAGCGAAAGCTATTACGACATCAAAACCCGCCTGGAAACCCAGCAGAAAAAGCTGGAACGGCTGCAAAACATGCTGGGCACCGCGGTGAAGGTGTCCGACCTGATCGAAATTGAATCCGCCATTGCCGACGCCCAGTATTATATCGACCGGTATACCTCCCAGCTTCGTTCCTACGATGGCAAGGTGGAATACAGCACCGTCCGCGCCACCGTTCGGGAAGTCAAGGTCACCGAGCTGGTGAAGGTCACGCTGGGCCAGCGGATCGCCGCCGGCTTCCAGGATTCTCTGAAAGCGGGAGCCGAATTCCTGGAGGATATGGTGATCTTCCTCATTTCCGCTCTGCCCTGGCTGCTGGCCGTGGGCGCGGCTGTGCTGGTGATCAGGCTGATCGTAAAATCCATTAAAAAGAACAAAAAAACTGCAAGAAAGGATCAGTGATACCATGAAAAAGAATATTGCTTTGGCCTTGGCTGTGCTTGTGCTCCTGTGCGCCGCGCCTGCTTTGGGAGAGGAAAACCAGCGTTTGATCCATGTGACTGGCAATGCGGTGGTGTCCCTGGCGGCGGATACCGCTACCATCCAAATCGGCGTGAACACCCGGAAGCTGACGGTGAAGGAAGCCCAGAAGGAAAATGCCGAACTCATGGCCGCTGTGCTGGACGCCCTGCACCAGGTGGGCGTGGAGGATAAGGATATCATTACCAGCCAGTTTAACGTGAGTAATGAAATAGAGTATCAGCCTGCTTCCGAACCCGGCGGCAGGGATCAGATGGTGCAGTATTACCGGGTGCAGAACAATGTGTCGGTTACCCTCCATGATATGTCCATGATCGGCAAGGTGCTGGACGCCGCGATGGACGCGGGGGCCAACACCACCTACGGCATCACCTTCTCCTCCACCCATCAGAATGAAGCGTACCAAAAAGCCCTCACCCGCGCTGTGGAGGACGCCATGCAAAAGGCTAAAGTATTGGCTGCCGCGGCAGGCGTGCAGCTGGGCAGCCTGGTTTCCATGAACGCCACGCCGAATACTACCGCTTATTCCCGGGACGTGTATGGCCTGACCAACTCCTTCGCCCTGGAAGCCAAGTCTGCCGCTGCGGATACGGTTATTACCGGCGGTGATATTACCGTCAGCGCTGAAGTGACGTTGGAATACGAATTTCAATAAAGAATAAAAAATGGCTGAAAGCTCCTTGCTTGCCCAAATAGCAAGCAGGGGGTTTTCTTTTTTGCTCAGTCAACGGCCGGTGTCATTCTGAGCGTGTCCGGCCGCGAAGAATCTCCTGTGCTTTGGAATAATCAAGAAATGCAAACACTTGTTCTTCGCAAATCCGAACATTCACATCCTATTCAAGCGTTGAATGTTCGGCATAAGTGGATACCGATTGCGCTGAAAGGAGTCCCGAACGTTCAGGAACGGGAAAAAACCGCAAAAAAAGGCAAAAAAGTTTCAAAAAAGGTGTTGACAATAGCGGGGAGATTGTGGTATTCTAATCGAGCGCTCAAGGGAAGCCCCGGAGGGAAGCCGAGAGGCGGAACGGAGGAGCGGAGCGCAGGAATCTTGAAAACGATACAGAGAGATTGATAGAAACGACAGTTAATTCTGAAATGAGTTTTGACTTGTGACGTGGCAGCTCAGAGAGTAGCGAGAAGAAAGGCCGGAAGGCTGAGTAAGCAGGAAGCGAAATGAGAGCGGAACCAGAGATCGCAAGTTAAAGGATTAAACACAAGAGGTTGATCCTGGCTCAGGACGAACGCTGGCGGCGTGCTTAACACATGCAAGTCGAACGAGGATCATTTGGTAGCTTGCTATTGGATGATTCGAGTGGCGGACGGGTGAGTAACGCGTGAGCAATCTGTCCCAGACAGGGGAATAACACTTGGAAACAGGTGCTAATACCGCATAAGACCACAGCGTCGCATGGCGCAGGGGTAAAAGGAGCAATCCGGTTTGGGGTGAGTTC
>CAMOUF010000130.1 GCA_946626395.1 uncultured Clostridia bacterium | reverse complement strand
TATTGAAGCCCACGATGATGGCGTTAAAGGCGGAGCCCAGGTTCCCGTCGTCCTGGGTGACAGCGCCCCCGGCGGAATGCAGCACGCGCACCTTCCCTTCGTCGTTGGACAGCTTTTCCAGCGCCTGCTTCACCGCCTCCACGCTGCCCTGCACGTCGGCCTTGATGATGATGTTCAGGTTCTGCACCTTGCCCTCGGTGATGCCCGCGAACAGGTTATCCAGGCTCACCTTGGTGGTGTTGGCCCGGGCGGCCTTGAGCTTATCTCGGCGCTCCTGGGCCACCTGCCGGCTCAGATGGTCGTCGGCCACGGCGAACATTTCGTCGCCCGCCAGGGGCACTTCATTGAAGCCGGAGATTTCCACAGGCGTGGAGGGCCCGGCGCTCTGCACCCGCTCGCCCCGGTCGTTGACCATGGCGCGGACGCGGCCGGAAGCCATCCCGGCGACGATATTGTCGCCCACCTTCAATGTGCCGTTCTGGAGCAGCACGGTGGCCAGCGGGCCCCGGGCCTTATCCAGCTTGGCTTCGATAATCACGCCCTTGGCCATGCGGTTGGGGTTGGCCTTGAGCTCCATGGTGTCGGCCTGGAGCAGGATCATTTCCAGCAGGTCGTCCACGCCCTGGCCGGTGACGGCGCTGACGGGCACCATGATGGTGTCGCCGCCCCAATCCTCGGGCACCAGTTCATACTTGGTCAGATCCTGCATGATGCGGTCCGGGTTGGCCGCAGGCTTATCCATTTTGTTGATGGCCACCACGATGGGCACGTCGGCGGCCTTGGCGTGGTTGATGGCCTCGATGGTCTGGGGCATCACGCCGTCGTCGGCAGCCACCACCAGCACGGCGATGTCCGTAGCCTGGGCGCCGCGCATACGCATGGCGGTAAAGGCTTCGTGGCCGGGGGTGTCCAGGAAGGTAATCTGGCGGCCGTTGAGCTTGACGGTATACGCGCCGATATGCTGGGTGATGCCGCCTGCCTCAGTGGCCGTCACGTGGGCCTTGCGGATATAGTCCAGCAAAGAGGTCTTGCCGTGGTCCACGTGGCCCATGATGGTGATGACCGGGGGACGGGGCAGCAGATCTTCCTCGGCGTCCTGCACATCCGCTTCGGACAGGGCGTCCTCGGCGGTTTTATCCAGCTTCATTTCCAGCTCCACCCCGAATTCGGAGCAGACCAGGGAAGCGGTGTCGAAATCCAATTCGGAATTGATGTTGGACATGATGCCCAGCATCAGCAGCTTCTTTAAAATTTCGCCGGCGGGCTTGCCGATGCGCTCGGTCAGGTCCTTGACGGTGATGGTCTCGGCGGTCATATACGCCTTTTCGATCTTGATGGGGGCCATCATCTGCTGGGCGGAAGGCTGCTTCTTGGTGGTGCGCTTCTTGCCGCCGCGCATGGTATCGTCGTCGTACCCGCTGTTGTAGCTTTCCTTCTGGAGCTGCTTGCGGTTCTTGGCCACATGCTCCGGGTCATGCTGGCGCAGGTACTGCTTCTTGTTGGGATCGTAATTGCTGACCCTCTCCTTTTCCACCACGGGGGTCAGTTCCGGCCCACGGCTGCGGCCGCCGCCCATGGGACGGCTGCCGCCCTGGGGACGGGCTGCGCCGCCAGCGGCGGGGCGATTGCCCCCCTGGCCCTGTCCGGCGGGACGGCCATACTGCTGTCCGCCAGCGGGGCGGCCAAACTGCTGGCCCTGGCCCTGGGGATTGGCAGGGCGGCCATAGGGGCCCTGCCCGGCGGGACGGCCATACTGCTGCTGGCCCTGGGGATTGGCGGGACGGCCATAGGGGCCCTGCGGATTCGCGGGGCGGCCATACTGCTGGCCCTGACCCTGGGGATTGGCGGGACGGCCATAGGGGCCCTGCGGGTTCGCGGGGCGGCCATACTGCTGGCCTTGAGGCCGGGCGCCGCTCTGACCGGGCGCGGGTGCCGGCCGGGCCGCCGGACGGGCCTGCCCCTGCTGGGCAGCGGGGGCCTTGGGCGCGGCGGCGGGAGCGGGCTTGGCCGCGGGGGCGGGCTGCTGGGCAGCGGGCTTGGCGGCAGGCTTGGCTTCCTGCTTATTTTCCACGGGCTTTTCAGTCGGTTTTTCCGCGGGCTTGGCCGGGGCCGCCGGAGCGGCGGGCTTGGGCTGCTCGGCGGGAGCGGGCTGAGGCGCGGGCGCGGCAACAGGCGCAGGCGCGGCAGCGGGCTTTTCTTCCGCTGCTTCCTTCTTTTCCTCCGTCTTAGGAGCAGGCTTTTCTTCTGCCTTAGGCTGCTCCTTCACCGGCTCCGCCTTTTTCTCCTCCGCCTTGGGGGCGGCGGGCTTTTCCTCGATCTTGGGAGCAGGCTTTTCTTCCGCCTTGGGCTGCTCCTTCACCGGCAAGGGCGCGGCGGGGGCGGGCACATCCTCATCCGGCATCGTCCACGCCTTGGCATGCTGCTTGGCCAGCTCGGCCTGTTCCTCCTGATGCTTCCGGGCCTTTTCTTCCTCTTCCTCCCGCTGGAACTTTGCTTCCTGCTTCCGCAAAGTCTGCATCACGGTATCCAGGCTTCGCCGGATGCGCGCTGCGTCCTCCAGGATCGCGCTTGCCTCCTGATTGATTTCCTTCGTGGCTTCAGCCAGTTTCACCTTGGTCATTCGATGCTTGCACCCCCGCACTTGGCATATCAATATTTGAGTATAGGTTGAGCTATTCGCTTTCAGGTTTCTTTTTCCGGGCTTTCTTCGGTGGAAAGCAATTCCTTCATCCGCTCCGCCAGCTTGCCTTTTTTGACGGCGGCGGCTATCCGGCCGTCCCTGCCGCAGGCCCGGGAGATTTCTCCCTCCGGCAGCACATAAAACGGCACCGACCGATACGCGCAGCCGTCTTTTAGCTTTTTCTGGGTGGCCTCCGACGCGCCCGCGTCCAGCAGCACCAGCGCCGCCTTTCCCCCGCGGATATCCTGGAGCGCCATATCGGCCCCCAGGGTGATCTGTCCGGCCCGGCAGGCCAGGCCCAGCAATCCGGACACCGGCGTCATGGCTGCGCCTCCAGCCCTTCCAGCTCCTTGAGGAGGGAAGCGTGGGTTTCCTCGCCCAGGGGGCAGGAGAACGCCCGCTCCAGCTGCCGCTGCTTGAGGGCACGCTTCATGCATTCCGCCGAGCGGCACACGTACGCGCCCCGGCCCGGCTTGCGGCCCGTCACATCGATGGACACGTCCCCCTCCGGGGATTTGACCACCCGCAGCAATTCCTTCTTGGGCTTCATTTCCCGGCAGCCCACGCACATGCGCATGGGCACCTTTTTTTCTTTCATGGATGCTTATCCTCTTATTCGGTATCGTCCTCGGCGTTCAGCATATCAGGCGCTTTGTCATAGTCCTCATACTGATCGGCGATCACGCTGCCCGCGCCTTCCGGCACGGTGGCGGCCACCTGGCCCAGCAGCTCATTATACTGGGTCTGGGACTTGATATCGATCTTCCAGCCGGTCAGCTTGGCGGCCAGGCGGGCGTTCTGCCCTTCCTTGCCGATGGCCAGGGACAATTGATTGTCCGGCACCACCACGCGGCAAATCTTTTCCTCGTCGGACTGGAGCACCCGTTCCACATAGGCGGGGTTCAGGGCGTTGGCCACGAACTCGGCGGGGTCCTGGGACCATTTGATGATGTCGATCTTTTCGTTTTTCAGCTCGCTCACCACCTTGTCCACGCGGCTGCCCCGGGGACCGACGCACGCGCCCACAGGGTCGATCATGGCGTCCATGGAGGCCACGGCCATCTTGGTGCGGCTGCCCGCTTCCCGGGCGATGGACTTGATCTGCACGATGCCGGTGGCGATTTCGGGCACTTCCATTTCAAACAGACGCTTCACCAGGCCGGGATGGATGCGGCTCACCGCCACCTGGGGGGTGCGGGCCGCGTCCTTATTGGCGCGGTACACCTGCAAAACGTATACCTTGATATGATCGCCGGGGTGATATTCTTCCCCGGGCATGAATTCGCTGGCATCCAGGAAGCCGTGGGTGCGGCCCAATTCCACATACACACCCTTGGGCTCCACCCGCTCCACGATGCCGGTGAGGATTTCATTTTCCTTTTCGATATACTCGTCGTAGATCTTGCCCTTTTCCACGTCCTGGAGCCGCTGGCGGATCACCTGCTTGGCGGTCTGGGCGGCCACGCGGCCAAAGTCCGCGGGGGTCACTTCCATTTCAACGATATCGCCCAATTCATAATTGGGCCTCAGCTTCCTTGCTTCCTCCAGGGAAATCTGCTGGTTTTCGTCCTCTACCTCTTCGACGACCACCTTGCGGGCAAAGATCTGCACGTCGTGTTCCCGGCTCAGCACCACGGACAGGTTCATGGGCGTGTTGGCGTTATGCTTCACTTCCCGGCGGTAAGCGGCCTTGCAGCCCTCCTCCACCGCGCTGACGATCTGTTCCACGCTGATATCCTTGGCTCTGGCCAGGGCTTCGATGGCGTCCATCATTTCAGATTTGCGTGCCATGACTGATTGATTCCTCCATATTCATCCACGGCGTTTTGAGCCGGTGTATTATTTATTCGTCCTCTTCCTCCAGGGCGCTCAGGTCGGGCACCAGGCGCACCTGGGCCACCGCCTTGCGGGGCAGGTCGGCCTGGCCGCCTTCCACGTCCAGCAGCACATGCTCCTCGTTCATTTCCCGAAGCAGGCCCTGCACGGCTTTCTGCCCGTCGATGGGCTTATACAGCTTGGCTTCCACCAGCATGCCCAGGGACTTTTCCACGTCCCTCTTTGTTTTCAGGGGCCGGTCGATGCCGGGGGAGCACACCTCCAGGAAATCATAATCGAAATTTTCCAGGGCGGGCTGCACGGCCCGATGATACTTTTCGCAGTCATCCAGGGTGACGCCGGAATCGGTGTCGATATAGATGCGCAGGTAGCGGCCCGTGGGCTCCTTTTCCATGGCGGCGTCGCACAGCTCATAGCCCAGGCGGGCGGCGGCGGCTTCGCAGATGGAAAAAATCTTCTGCATGTTGGCGTTTTTCGGGGGCATAGGTTTTCCTTTCTTTCAAAACGATCCCGGTAAAAAAATGAAAAGAGCGGGAAACTGCCGCAAGCCCGGAAAACACAGGGACACGAAACAAAGCGTCCGCCCCGCATCTTTCCTGCTTACAGCTCCCACTCTTCGTTAAACCCTTCTTTCTCAAAAGGACGTTTTTGCAATCCGGGGGCCTTCTTCCCATGAAAAAGGAAGAAAACCACGATGGTTAGTATACCATAGACGCAATGGAAATACAAGCGTTTTCCAAAGAAAAATATACGCTTTCGGCAATTTGGAAAGAAAATCCGGGCGGTTTTTTTGCACTTTGGCGTTCGCCTTTCGCCGCTTATCCGTTCCGGCGCAGAAATTCCGTGATGCCGGACACGATCCTGGGATACTCCGGAGAAATGGTGCACACGTGGGGGGCGTGATCCAGCCAGAGCATTTCCTTCACCCGGCTGCTGACGCCGTTTACAATGATGTCCGGGCTGTCGGCGGTCACCGTTCTGTCCATCCGGGACTGAACCGTCAGGATGGGGCAGGTGATCAGGGACAGATGCTGGCGGGCCCGGCGCATCACCGCGCTCAGATCCCCCACGCTGGACATGGGATAGCTGTCGTAGCCGATATCGTAATCCGCCCGCAGGGAATCCCGGCTGCCGTCCGCCCGCTTATGCACCATGGGATGAACCAGCGCCGCTGCCGGGGCCAGGGAACGGAAGCGGGCGATGGTTTTCATGGGCGCGGCGATGGAGACGCAGGCGTCCACGTTCATCTGCTCCGCCGTCATCAGGGCCAGGCACCCGCCCAGGGAAAGCCCCGCAACAGTCAAAAAGCGGCAGCGCTTCCGCATCTCCTGGGCCGCCTCCAGGGCGCACCGCACCCAGTCCTGCCAGGCGGATTTTCCCATGGCCTCCGGGCTTTCCCCGTGGCCGGGCAAAAGAATGCCCCGGACGGCGAAACCGTTGTCCCGAAGTCCTTCCCCCACCAAACGCATATGGGCGGGCGTGCCGGTGAACCCGTGAATCAAAAGCACCCCATGGTCCCCCTCCGGAAAATCAAAGGGCTGAGCCTGGGGCAGAGAAAAGTTTTCCATGCTGCTTCCTTTCAACTGTAAATAGTCATATCGGATGAAGAACGCTTTAAGTTACTAAAGGGGAACGCTGGGGCTGTTCGCCCCAGACCTGAACCAGGGTCCTGAGGACCCTGGACCCGCATTCGGCGATGATGCATTGGTGGGATAGATCAACATTCTCCGCCTGTTACGATAGGACTACGAAAAATTAGAGGGCTTCTGGCCACAGAAAGCCCGGGAAAATCCCAGGAGGAAAGTAAACTTTCCCCTGCGGATTATTCCCTGGCTTTCCCCGGATGCTTTGCATCCGGGCTGGCATCCAAAGGACGCCGGGCCAGAAGCACAATGAATATAAGCATATTTTCGTTTCCTATCGTAACAGCGGGAGCCAACGTAATAGATTTCTTCCATGTTCTTCCCGAATAGCTTTTCTTGGAAGGGGGGCTGGGGGAAACCATTCTTTGGGCTCCAAAGAATGGTTTCCCCCAGAAAAAAGTTACTTAATGCGTTCAAAAACCGCCCGGGAAAACCCGGACGGCGCAGGTACGATTGGACTCAATCAGGCAGCGGGAGTTTCCTCGGCGGGAGGTTCTTCTTCGGGGGCTTGCCCTTCGGTTTCTTCTTCCGCAGTTTCTTCTTCCGCGGGTTCTTCTTCGGCTTCCTCTACGGGTTCTTCATCAGCAGGAGCTTCTTCCTCGGGAACTTCCACCGTGGGCTCCACAGGAGCTTCTTCCTCGGGCGCCTTTTCCTCGGTGGCGCCGCCGGTAAACCCGGAGTTCATCAGCTGGCCCACCAGGGCTTCCAGGGCTTCCGCCTGCTCGGGCAGGGCTTCCTTCAAATTGCCCAGCACATTGCCGATGCCGTTGAAGAGGAAGTCCATGATCACGGTGCCGCTCACAGTGCTCATATCGCCGCTGACGATGGCTTCATCCAGCGCCACGTCGGTCATGCCTTCGCCCGCCACCACGGGGATGGTGCGTTCGCCGCTCATGGTGAGGGTTTCGGTGGCGGTGATCAGGGGCTTTTCAAAGTCGTTCACATAGAGCACTTCGTCCACATTGATGGAGCCGTCCTCAGCAGTGGTGTACATGATGTCGGCTTCCAGATCCGCATTGGGAACGCTGGCGGCCAGGGTGACCACAGCGCCGCCCTCCACCATTTCGCCGTACAGCTGGAGCGCTACGGACTGGGAAGGAACGTTCACATTGGCGTTCACGCTGGTTTCGGTAACCAGCACGTCCATATTCACGACCTGCTCTTCAGTTTCGCCCTTGACGGTAATGGTGGCATAGCGGACCGCGTCAGCGGGCTGGCCGTTTTCATCCACGGTCAGGTACATTTCGCCCGTGATGGCGGGCAGCTTTTCGGCGGTCATTTCGTTGAGGCCGTCCACGTTCATGTTGATGTTCAGGCCGGGAATCACTTCCTGCAGGGCAGTGACAGCGGCAGCGACGTCTTCGTCAGCGGCGATGCTGCCAGCGAACTGCTTCACAGCGTCCAGCAGCACAGCGTTATCCAGAGCGACGGTCTGCTTACAGTTGAAGGTCACATCGTCGTTGAGCTTGAATTCGCCCATTTCAGGCTCGCTCCTGACCAGAGCCTTGGAGGCAGCGCCCGCGAATTCCATACCGTAATTCATCAGCTTCTGGGCAGCGGCCTGGAGCTTGGCCATATCCAGCTTGCCAAGGATCTCCTGGAACTGGCCCATCAGCTGGGTCAGGAGGGTTTGCAGGGTTTCGTCCTTCACGGACAGGCGCAGGCTGGGCAGCAGGTTGGTGACCAGGGCGAAGCCGTCCTCGGTCTTTTCAGCGGCCACATAGCAGATGTTCTGGCCCTGAACGCCCGCTTCAAGCTGGATGCCCTTGTTGGCATAGACCAGCTTTTGAGACACATCGGCCAGCGCGGGCACGATCATCTGGAGCACTTTCATGGCTTCCTCAGACTGCTCCTCGCCCTGGGCGGCAGCGATGGCGTTCATCAGGTTCATGAAGCCTTCGCCGTCCACCTTCACGTTGTAATCCAGGGTGAAGGCGGGGATGCTTTCCACGATGGCGCCCAGGTCAATGCTGGGCAGCTCCAGAGCGGGAGCTTCCGCAGCGGGGGCTTCCGGCGCGGCGGGTTCTTCAGCCAGCGCAAAAGCGCAGCTGAACACCATCATCATCGCCATGATCAAGGAAAGAATTTTTTTCATGATGTTTTCTCCTTTCAGTGTTTTCAGCGAAAAATGGTTCGCTTGAATGTTTATGCTTCCAGCCCGGAAACCGGGCGCAGCATCCATGATGATCATACCACGAAACTGGGAATTTGGCAATACAGCCTAAGAAGGGGTGACGATGTTTTGAAGCGCGATATACGACAATTCAGCCGCGTCTGGAACAAATGAGGTAAATAGGCAATAGGCAATAGGTAAATACTAATCAATTCAAAACAATTGATTTTTAAACGATTTCTGGCAGAACGACTTGTAGGGGCGGATATTATCCGCCCGATGAGAGAATCGTTTCGTGTACTGGGTTTTCCAACATTCGTAATGCCAGCTTTTTCGGGCGGATGATATCCGCCCCTACATCTTGTCTTGTCTCTATGATGTGTTTCTATGCAAGATGCTGAATTGATCAGTGCTTACTTAGGCAATAGGCCGCTTTTAAGCGAAAGCCTTTGTAAAACGGCAAAAAGCCTGAACAAGCCTATTATGGTTTCCCCCAGGCGTTTTTTCCGGTTTCTCCGGGTCAGGGCAGCTGCACCAATCCCAGGCTCATGCCCACCTGGACCAGCCGGGCCAGCCACTGCTGAACCAGGGCGGAAACGCTTTCCTGGGGCAGCAGCTCCATCCGGGTCGCGCCGGTGACGGTGGAGGGGGTCTCATAGGCGAAGGGCACCACGGTGCGGCTGGTGAGGGCGGCGGTGATGGAAGCGTCGGTTTCCATATCCCGCCAGGTCAGGGAGCCGTTCAGCTGGGTCACAGCGTTTTTCTTGCTGCTGGAGGACAGGGTGGCCTCCACGGTCACGGACTGCTCAGGCATCTGGTTTTTATTGCCCCGGGGGCGAAGCAGCAGGCTGCCGCTCATTTTCTGGGTGGAGCGGTCATCCGCCAGAGAATAGCTTTCCTGACCGGGGTCCCAGGACAGGCTGAAATCAAAGCCGTAGGTATCCTTGGGGCCCGCCTCGTCGCTGACCACGAAGGTAGCGCCGTCCTCCTGGGCGGGCAGGGCGATATCCACGGAGCCGGTATACACCCCCGCCTCCCCCAGCACCAGGCGGGCGTCAAAGTCCGCGCCTCCGTTCAAGCCGCCATTCACCCGCCATTCCTGGCCGTTTTCCGCCGGAGACATGGACAGGGTCAGGCTGGTAAAGAAGGCGTTTTTCGCCAGGGGGAAAGTGATGCTGTCCAGCAGGGCTTCGCCGGACGCGCTGTGACGGCGGGCCACCTCCACGGTGCCGTCCATGGCCAGTTGATCCAGCATAGAAAACAGCGTGTCCATCACGCCGGGCTGCAAATAGGCCGCCGCCTCCTGGGCGGTGACCACCTCCCGCAGCATGGAAAGCAGTTCGCTGTCGTTATAGAAATCCACCAGCAGCTGCTTCATTTCCGCCTTCATGGCCTGGGCGGGAATGGAGCAGGACAGTTCGGAATAAGTCGTATCCCCTTCCCGGCCCATGGACACGGCGGCATAGCCGTTCATCCAGATGCCCAGCTTGGTTTCATAGATGCTCAGCTTTTCCCGGGCCCGGGCCTTCCATTCCTCCGGCGCGTTCAGCACCGCCAGCATCATTTGCCACACGGGGGGCCACTGGCTGTCGGCGCTTTGGCCGCCCAGGGAGAAAAGCCGGCCCCAGTTCCAATTTTTATCCGCCACGTAATAAGCGCCGGGAGAGAGAAAATCGCTGGTCACGCCCACCAGCTTTTCATCGTACAGAAAAGCGGTCTTATAGCTGGCTTCGCCGCTGACAGCGATGGTTACCGTGGCCTGGCCTTCGGGCTTTTTGGGGGCGGTGGTATGCTCCAGGGTCAGGGTGAGCCGGGGAGCCAGCGCCCGGATCGCTGCCCACAGCTCCTCGGAAAACGCGCCGGTTTCCTCTCCCTTGGCGGTAAAGGCCACGGTGCCCCGGTAAGCCGAGGACTCGATGGCCTGCTTATAGAATTTGTCCACCAGGGTATAGTCGTCCTCCGCCAGCGCAGGCAGAAGGGGCAATACGATCAGCAGCGCCAGCATCAGGGCGATGATCCGTTTCATGGTCTTTTCCTCCTTGGGATTAAATCGGATTGGGAATGATTCAGGCGATCGTTGAAAGAATGCTTTAAATGATTAGGCAATAGGCATTAGGCAATAGGCAATAGAACGAGAGTTCAGCGTGAAGAGTACAGAAATCAGATTTTTTAGTTTTTCCATGTCTGCATTCGTTCCTTTTGCACGTTATATTCTCTGCACTCTGCACACTGTACACTGCACTCTATCCTCCATTGCCTTTTGCCTATTGCCCGGTAGCTTAAAGCGCTCTACTCGTCCGCCTCCAGATCGGCGGCTTCCTCCGCCGCGCTTTCCAGGGCAGGGGCCACCGGGCCGTTCATCCAGGCGTCGGTGCGCAGGTCATGGAGCAGGGCGTCCCGGTCGGCGGCGGAAAGGCTGCCCATGAGCTCGGCCAGGGTTTCGATGAGGGGCAGGTTTTCCAGCGCCACGGCGCTTTGGGCGCGCTCATCGGACAGGCCCCGCAGGTCCTTGGCGCTGGCGGCGGGGGGAATGTTCAGCGCATGATAGGGAGTAAGCGCCGCCGTGATGGTGGCCTGGGCCACGGTGTTTCCGCCCTGCTTTTTGATCAGGGCGATTTCGCCGGTCAGCCCTTCGTCCGTAAAGGTCAGGGCGGGGGTCAGGGTCCAGGTGCTTTTCACCTTGTCCGCTGTGCGGCTCAGGGTCACTTTGCCACTCCAGGCTTCGTCCCCTTCTTTGATCACGTTTTTGAGCGTGGCGTTCAGGGAGCCGGACACGGTTTTTTTGTCCAGGGTGCGGGTATAGGTGCCCTCCAGGGTCACGGTGTTGACGCCGTTTTTTCCCGTGAGCTGCACGCCGCAGGTGATTTTCAGATTATTCTTTCCCTTGACGGCGGGGGCGGAAAAAGAGATATAGCCGCCCTTATCCGGGGTAAAACCGTAAAACAGGGTCACCTTGCGCTTTTCCTCGCCCAGCTCAGCATTGCCGGTAAACTGGAGGCCCATGTCCCGGCCTTCCTTATCCAGGAAGCGCTTGAACTTGCATTCTCCGGAAAAGGTGAGGTCGTCCAGCGTCTCTTCGATCTGGGCGCACAGGCCCGGCTGGCCGGAGAGCAATTCTTCCAGCGCCGGATATACAACGTCCAGCACCCGGGGCCAGAATTCCGTCAGGTCGTCGCCGGTGAAGGTATAGAGCTCGTTGGAGGCGGCTTTGGCGGCGTTTTTGATGGTGGTGGTCTGCTTGGCGGCCGTGGGCGTCACATGGGAGGACAGCATGTCATACAGCTTGGTGGCCATTTGAACATAGGCTCCCGGCGCCTGGGACCAATCGGGCAGGGACACGGAATCCCCGCTGAGCAGCTCCAGGGCGTCGGCCTTGTCCGGGGCGGTCATGTACGCGCCGCCGTCGGGGCCAAAGGAGGTCAGGTTATAGCCCGATTCCCGCTGCACCCGGACCCAGAACACATCATCGCCGTTTAAGCGCACGGCGGCTTCCGTGTCCCCGCCCAGGGACATGGTCACCACCAGGCCCTCCAGCCAATCATTCAGCGTTTCCAGGGAGGTTTTTTTCATCTTTGACATTTGCTTGAGCTGCGCGCTCAAGGTCAGCGTCACGCCCTCCCCGTTCATCAGCTTTTCATACCGGGGTGAAAATTCCGCCAAAGCGCCCGCGCAGGAAAGCGCAATTGCCGCGGCAAGCAGCCAGGCGCAGGCCCGTTTCAGCAGCCTGCCCATTGCCGTCACTCCTTTCAGCGCCCATGATCATAACGAAGAATCCAACGAAATTCTTGCATGATAAATGGTTCTTTTTTCTTTGGGTTCATTATACCGCATTTTCCCATAAATGAAAAGAGGTTTTTTGGCAATAATAACGGCAACAAGCGAGGAGAAAAGAGTAGAAAAGAGTGAGGAGTTAGGAGTGAGGAGTTAATAGTGAACAAAAAATATAGTGTGAGTGATTGCCTCCCTTTTCAGGGGAGGTGGTGCGAAGCGCCAGAAAGGTTCCGAACGTCAAAATCCGATTCCTTCCACATCATTCAGCGCGCGCGAAGCGCGAACTAATAACTCCTCACTCCTAACTCCTCACTCCTCACTCCTAACTCTTCATTTCTCACTCCTCACTGAATAAAAGGAGTTTGATTTTCAATGTTCAAGGGTCGCTGGGGCCGGGCGGTAAACCGGCTGGACAAAAAGGAAAGCCGGGAAAGCGTCCGGGAGCTGAAAAAGCTGGACGGCGTCAAGGGGCGGGGATTCAGGCGGGCGCTGCTGCTATCCCTGGCGGGGCTGCTGCTGGGCGGGGCGGCGGCCTTTTATCTGGTGTTCGACGTGGGCTCCTGGCAGCGGTTGGACATTGAAAAAATGACGCGCCTGCCCCAGACCGGGGCCATATACGACCGCAGCGGGGCCTTCATGGCGAGCATTCAATCCGCCCAGAACCGGGTGAGCATTCCCCTGTCCCAGGTGCCCAAGGAGGTGCAGAACGCCTTTTTGGCGGCGGAGGACCTGCGCTTTTATCAGCACCGGGGGGTAGACCTGGTGCGGATCTTTGGGGCCCTGCGGGCCAACCTGCGCTCCGGGGCCTACGCGGAGGGGGCCAGCACCATCACCCAGCAGTTGGTGAAGCTGAGCCATTTGAGCAGCCAGAAAACCATCGCACGGAAATTGGAGGAAATGTATCTGGCCCTGCGGCTGGAGGCCCAATGCACGAAAGAGCAGATATTGGAAATGTATCTCAATTACATCTACTTTGGCCGGGGCGCTTACGGCATCGAGGCAGCGGCCCAGGCCTACTTCGGCGTGCCCGCAAAGGAATTGACCGCCGCCCAGGGAGCGGTGCTGGCCGCTGTGATCAAGGCCCCCTCCGCTTACGCGCCTCACCTGCACCCCCAGGCCAACCGCGCCCGGCAGGAATACATCCTGCGCACCATGCGGGAAAACAATCTTTTATCCGAGGAGGCCTACCAGGCCGCCCTTTCCCAGGACGTGACCCCCATCCCCCAATCCACCAAGGCCTTTCAATACGGCTGGTATGTGGACGCGGTGCTGGACGAGGCGGAAGCCCTGCTCCAGATGCAGGCGGAAGCGCTGCTGGGGGGCGGCTATCATATTTACACCGCCTTTGACCCGGAGCAGCAGGAAATCATCGACGGCCATTTCGGGGCAGAGAAAAACTTTCCCGCCGCCGCCTCCGACGGGGAAAAGCCCCAGGCGGCCATGGCCAGCGTGGACGTTCACTCCGGCGCGGTGCGGGCCATCGAGGGCGGGCGGGAATACACCGTGCAGCGGGGGCTGAACCGGGCCACCCAGATGCGCCGCCAGCCCGGCTCCTCCTTAAAGCCCCTGGCCGTATACGCCCCCGCCATCGAATCCCACGGTTATATGACCGCCAGCGTATTAAACGACACCCCCCAGAAATTCGGCAATTATTCCCCCCGGAACAGCGGGAATCTCTACTATGGCAACGTGACCATCCGCACGGCGCTGAAAAACAGCCTGAACGTGGCGGCGGTATCGCTGCTGAACAAAATCGGCGTGGCCTCCGCCCGGGACTATCTGCAAAAGACAGGCATCCAGCTGGACGACCGGGACTGGAACCTGTCCCTGGCCCTGGGGGCCATGACCTACGGGGTCTCCCCCGTGCAGCTGGCCGCGGCCTACGCGCCCTTCGCCAACGGCGGCACCTTTTACCCGCCCTATTTTATCGAGCGCATCGAGGACGCGGCGGGGAACATCCTCTATCAGCATGAGATTCAGGGCAGGAAGGTGCTGTCCGCCCAGACGGCGTATCTGATGACCAGCCTTTTGCAAACCGTCACCTCCTCCGGCACCGGGGCCAAGCTGAGCCAGGCGGGCACCCCGGTGGCCGGAAAGACGGGCACGGTGAACATGACGGGCGGCGGCAACCGGGACATTTGGATGGCGGCCTACAACAGCGATATTTCCACCGCCTTCTGGATGGGCTTTGACAATCCGGACAGCCGCCATAAGCTGCAGGGCTGGGTGTCCGGCGGGGATTTTACCGCCGCCATGGCCGCCCGGTTTTTCAAGAGCTATTACAGCGGAAAAGAAAAGCCCGCCTTTTTGAAGGCGGACGGCATGGTGTGGCTGAATATTGATGTAAAATCCATCGAGTGGGCCGGGGAGCCCATGCTGGCCACCTCCCTGACCCCCAAGAAATACAGCGTCAGCGAGGTGTTTCTCTCCTCCAACCGGCCCACCAAGTCCTCTACCGTGTGGAGCGCGCCCCGCTCCCCCTCCGCCTTTTACGTGACCCACAACAAGCAGGGCAATCCGGTGCTGGTGATCACCGCCTCCGACGCGGGGCTCTACCGCATCCAGCGGGACGCCATCGGGGAATGCTTCATTCTGGACGAGCTCAGCGGCAAGGCCGGGGAAACCCTGTACTATACCGACAAAAAAGCCCAGCTGGGGGTGGAATACACCTATCGGATCATTCCCATCAATCAGGAGCTGTTGAACAACGGCATTTTGCTGGAGGGCAAGCAGGCCGTGCAGGTGGCCCGGGCCCAGAGTCCCAGCGCCTCCCGTTTGTGGGAGGATATTACCGGGATGCTCTTTGGCGCACGGCCTCCGGCGGAAGCGGATCAGGCGCTGTCCCTCTTTTGGCAGTCGGGAGAATAGCCCTCATTTCAGCGCCGCCGTCTGAAACTGGCCGGCCTGGCGCAGGGCCTTTTGATGGCGGCTGATCACCTGATCCAATTCCTGATGCCGGGTGGGCGCGGCGATGGGCATGTTGGGAACGCGCAGGGGCGGCAGCCCGCCGGACGTGGGGTAGGTTTCCCTTTCCTGCCGCGTCTGCCGGGCAGGCTCTTTCCCCCGGGCCCGGCTTTCATCGGGGGGCGTGCTGCCGGAGGGCTGGTAGTCCAATTGCCGGGAGCGCCATTCCATCCATCGGGTCTGCTGTTCCTGATAGGTCAAAGCGGAAAACGGGGATACGGCCCCGGCCCTGTCCTGGTTCATGCTTCTTTCCTCCTTGCGGTTCGGCTTTCCTTTGCATCCTATGCCGGAGGAAGAAAAAAGTGAGGAGTTATGACAGTTAGGAGTGAGGAGTGAGGAGTTGAAAGCTGTTATTCCACAATGAATTCGTATTATGGCGCGAAGCGCCTACTATTAACTCCTCATTCGTTATCCCCTAATGCCGAATGCCTAATGCCTCTTGCCTATTGCCTTTTCCCTGCTAAAATCACTTGACTCCAAAAAGTGCCATGATCTCGCTCCAATGCCGGATCAGAGCGAAGATGGCCATATGAACGGGATAAATGGCATAGCCCACCCATTTGGGTACCTTGAAGCCATCCTTCCGGGAGGCCAGGGGCAGGATCATGATGGGCAAAGACAGGATGGCCCAGAACTGGACCCGGGACACATCGGAAATCAGCTTGCCGCCGTTGGGAAGCCAGGAAACGCTGCGGAACACCGGCAGGCCGAAGATTTCCCGGATGCCGTAGGTGCCGCCGCCCCAATACAGGCAGTAGGCGATCATCAGGGAAATGATGGCGGAGGTGTTCTTCCGCGCGCCGTACAGCAGCATCACGAAGGCCACACCCTGCCAGCCATAGTCCATGCTGAACACGCAGGCCACCAGGATCACGGCGGCGGGGCCCCAGAACTGACTGCCGAAGCGCTTTTCCCGGATGGCCGCGATGCCCAGCAGCCCCAGCAGCAGGGTGGCGAACACATTCAATTCCGCCCAGCTGTGGCCCATGCCGTACACAAAGAAGGGCTGGGAGATGGCACCCACGATCAGCATCCGCAGGGCATAGACCCAAATATTCCGGGTGTATTCCGCGCCCACGCAGATGCCCCAGGCAAACAGCGGCATGGCGATGCGCCCCAGGATGCGCAATTCAAAATACTGGGGCAGAAAAACGACGCCCACGTGGTCGATGAGCATGAAGAAATAAGCCAGCCCTTTCACCAGCAGCTTGTTTTCGTTTCCGCCTGTGCGGCGGGACAGGGTTTCCTGTGTTGTTTCCATGGTACAATGATCCTTCTTTTTTTATTTTAGGCTGAAAGAAAACGGTAAGGCAATAATCAGTCAGAAGCGAGGAGTGAATCGTGAGCGCTTTGCGCCCTAATAATACGAACTATTAACTCCTCACTCATTCATATTTTTTCCCGGCCCCGCATACAATAGCCCTGGGAGATCGCCCGATCACTGTCCCGCCGTTTGGCCGCTGAAAAGGCGCGGCGCTGCGGCGGGACAGACAAGGGGCTTTAATCCACGAAGGAAATCCGGTCCTCCCTGACGGGGTGGGCCGCCTTGGTGTCCGTGGGCACGCCCACGGCAATGGCAATCACAAAATCCCAGCCCTCGGGAAAATGGAGGGCTTTTTTGAATTGCTCCGCCTTGTCCCCGGCGAAGGCGTCCCGGGGCATGCCCAGAATCACGCTGCCCAGGCCCATGCTTTCCGCGGCCAGGGCGATATTTTCCACGGCGATGCCGCAGTCGATGGGGGTATAGTAAAAGTCCGGCAGGCCGGAAAGGAAGATCACCGTGGGGGCGTGATAGAACACATGGAAGTCCTTGTCCGCGAACCGGGGGGAGCGCTTGTCGGGCTGGCGCTTCATCATCTGTTCCCACACGGCGGCGTTCATTTCATCCAGCAGCGCCTGATTGCGCACCACGGTAAAATGCCAGGGCTGGCGGTTCACGGCGGAGGGCGCTTCCACGGCGGCTTGCAAAAGGGCGTCCAGCTGCTCCTGGGAAAGGGGCGTTTTTTCATAGGCGCGGTGGCTGCGGCGGCTGGAAATCAGGCGAAGGGTTTCATGGGTCATGGCTTTTTCCTCCTTGAACAGTGCGGGCGATACGGGTATAATGGATGCAGCTTTTACGGAACGGGGAGGGATCGGGATGCTGACGGCGGAAGGCTTTATGAAAGAAGCCATCCTGGAAGCGGAAAAGGATGAGGCGGAGGTGCCGGTGGGCGCGGTGGTGGTATATAAAGGCCGCGTCATCGCCCGGGCCCACAATGAACGGGAAGCGGGCCGCCCCTTCGCCCACGCGGAAATGCTGGCCATGGAGCGAGCCTGCCAGGCCCTGGGCAGCCGCCGTCTCCACGGCTGCACCCTGTATGTGACCCTGGAGCCCTGCCCCATGTGCGCGGGCGCGCTGATGATGGCGGAATTGGACGCATGCGTCTTTGGGGCTTTTGACCTGCGCCAGGGCTGCTGCGGCAGCGTGTATACCCTGCCGGAGGACCCCGCCTTTTTCCACCGGGTCCGCTGCACGGGCGGCGTGATGGAGGACGCCTGCGCCGATGCGCTGCGCCGCTTTTTTTCTTCCAGGCGTGAATCAAAATAAGTATACCACCACAGCGATGATCTCCGCAAGGAAAAATTCTGTGGGAGAAGGGGAAGGCATTAGGCAATAGGGATTAGGCAATAGGAAGTAGAAACGAGAGTACAGAGTGAAGCGTTCAGAGTTCAGATATTTTTGTTATGCCAAGCCGGTTCCGGTTCTTGTGTTCGGCTATATCATCTGCACTCTGAAATCTGTACTCTTTACTCTCTACTCTACACCTATCGCCTGTTGCCTATTGCCCTTTTTTCTCATCATGCGCCGTTTTTCCACAAATGTCTAATCAGGTATTGATTTTTCCGGCAGATACACGTATAATAGAAATAACAAACAAATAAACGGAGGTGCTCCCCCTATGAATTACGCGGAAGAATCCCTTCGGCTCCATGGCGAATGGCAAGGAAAAATCGAGGTTGTGTCCCGGGTGCCGGTAACCAACAAGGATGAACTGTCCGTGGCTTACACCCCGGGCGTTGCCCAGCCCTGCCTGGAAATTCAAAAGGATTACGATAAATCCTTCACCCTGACCCGCCGCCACAACCTGGTGGCCGTGATCACCGACGGCACCGCGGTGCTGGGCCTGGGGGATATCGGCCCCGAAGCGGGCATGCCGGTGATGGAGGGCAAATGCGCGCTGTTCAAGGCCTTTGGCGACGTGGACGCCTTCCCCCTCTGCGTCCGCTCCAAGGACGTGGACGAGATCGTGCGCACCGTGTATCTGATTTCCGGCTCCTTCGGCGGCATCAACCTGGAGGACATCGCCGCTCCCCGGTGCTTTGAAATCGAGCGCAGGCTCAAGGAGCTGTGCGATATTCCCGTGTTCCACGACGATCAGCACGGCACCGCCGTGGTGGTGGGCGCGGCGCTGATCAACGCCCTGAGGGTCGTGAAAAAGGACATCGGCGAAGCCAAGGTGGTCATCAACGGCGCGGGCAGCGCGGGCATCGCCATCGGCAAGCACCTGATGAACCTGGGAGTAAAGCACCTGAAGATGGTGGACCGCTTCGGCATTCTGTGCGAAGGCGAGCAGATGAACCCCGCCCAGGAGGAAATGGCGAAGATCACCAACCCTGAAAAATTCTCCGGCAAGCTGGCTGACGCCATGAAGGGAAGCGACGTATTCATCGGCGTGTCCGCCCCCCACATCGTCAGCAAGGAAATGGTGAAATCCATGGCCCCCGGCGCCATCGTGTTCCCCATGGCCAACCCCACCCCCGAAATCGAGCCCGACGAGGCGCTGGAAGCCGGGGCCGCCGTGGTGGGCACCGGCCGCAGCGACCATCCCAACCAGATCAACAACGTGATGTGCTTCCCCGGCCTGTTCCGCGGGGCGCTGGACGTTCGCGCCCGGGACATCAACGAGGAAATGAAGCAGGCCGCTTCCCATGCCCTGGCCGACCTGGTGTCCCCCGAGGAATTGACCGCCCAGTATATCCTGCCCCATGCCTTTGACAAGCGCATCGGCCCCGCCGTGGCCGCCGCCGTGGCCAAGGCCGCCCGGGACAGCGGCGTGGCCAGACTGTAATTCGATCTGCGTTTTCCGTTTCAAGGGTTGAGTTCTAAGCTCCAAGTTCCAAGTTCTAAGCCAGACAGCGTTCAGCTATCGGGCATTCCCGGGGCGAAGCATCTTTCAGCTTAGAACTTGGTTTTTCTGCCTTAGAACTTTAAAAAAAGGAGAGAGAATCATGACGAAGCAGAAAAAGCCGTTGACCTTCTTCACCCTCCCCTGGCCGTTATTTCTTGTAATTACTGTGGTGTGCCTGCTGGCCACTTACCTGGGCGTGCTGCCCAAGGGCATGGCGGGCTGCTTCCTGTTCATGATGGTGCTGGGCGAGATCCTGGCCTGGATCGGCGACCATACCCCCATCATCAAGGATTACCTGGGCGGCGGCGCCATCGTGTGCATCTTTGGCTCCGGCCTGCTGGTATATTTCGGCATCCTGCCCACCGCCGATATGAAGCTGCCCCTGGGCACGCTGGACCTGGTGGGCAACATCGGCACCTTCTTTAAGACCACCGGCGGCTTCCTGGATTGGTACATCGCCGCCCTGATCACCGGCTCCATCCTGGGCATGAACCGCAAGCTCCTGGTGAAGGCCGCGGCCCGCTACTTCCCCGCCATCTTTGGCGGCCTCATCCTGGCCTTCGGCCTGTGCATGGGCGTGGCCGCGCTGATGGGCTATCCCGTAATGAACGCGCTGCTTCTGATTGCCCTGCCCATCATGGGCGGCGGCATGGGCGCAGGCGCGACCCCGCTGTCCAAGATCTTTGAAGCCAGCTCCTCCATGACCGCCGCGGAGGCCCTCTCCGTCATGACCCCCGCCGTGGCCATCGGCAACGCCGTGTCCATCGTGCTGGCGGGCGTGCTGGTGAAGGTCATCAAGGGCAAAATGAACGGCAACGGCCAGCTGATGAAGGCGGGCCATATGGACCCCAAGGAGCTGGAAATCAGCCCCGAAATGCAGCAGAAGCGCG